>NZ_JBSHBN010000096.1:6580-36504 GCF_053612025.1 Kitasatospora sp. NPDC054768 | reverse complement strand
GGACAAGGCCCCTGGCCGGCCCGGCCGGGCCGACCGCTCAGCGGGTGCCGCGCCGGCGGGTGACGCGGGTGAGCACCGAGCCGGACAGCAGCGCGGCGGCGCCGACCGCGCCGACCGCGGCGACGGCCCGCCCGTGGGAGCCGGTCGCCGCGAGCTCGGCCGCGAGCTCGGCCGGGGCCGCGGCAGCGCCGCCGGCGGCGGCGCCCGCTGCCTCGCGGATCTGGCGGACGATCTCGTCGGGGTGGGACATCATCGACACGTGCGAGGAGTCGATCTCGACGGTGCGCGACTTGGCGCGCCTGGACTCGAAGCGCTCCAGGTCGGGGGCGATTGCCCGGTCCTGCCGGGAGACGACGAACCACGACGGGATGTCGCGCCAGGCGGCGGCGGTGGCCTTCTCGGCGAACCCGACCTGGGAGACGGGGCGCTGCTCGGCGGCCATCAGCCGGGTGCGGGACTCCGGCAGGTCGGCGGCGAAGACGGCGCGGAACTTCTCGCTCTGGATGTAGAGGTCGACTCCGCCTCCGCCGGTGCCGGTGAAGGGGACGGGGTTGAGCGCGGTGGCGAGGTCACTGCCCGCGAACTTCGTCGAGAGTTCGGCCGGGGACTCGCCCACGTCGGGCGCGAACGCCGACACGTAGACCAGAGCCCTGACGTTCGGGTTCCCGGCGGCGGCCTGGGTGATGACGGCTCCGCCGTAGGAGTGGCCGGCCAGCACGATCGGGCCGCTGATGCTCTTGAGCAAACTGGCCACGTAGGCGGCGTCCTCGGTCAGACCGCGCAGCTCGTTGGGCGGGGCGAGGACGGTGAACCCGTCGTCCATGAGGCGCGTGGCGACGTCGTTCCATCCGGAGGCGTCCGCGAACGCGCCGTGCACCAGGACCACCGTCGGCCTCCCGCCGCCGCCCGGCCTGCCGCCGTCCTGGGCGGCCGACGCGGGTGGCGCGGTGGCGGCGACCGCACAGGTCGCGAGCGCCACCACGGCGGCGGAGGAGATCGAACGGCGGGACAGCGATATGCCCATGGTTCCTGCCTTTCAGCGAGGTGAGAGGGGGATGGAACCACCCTGCTCACACCCTTGTCCGGGCAGCACACCACGCTGCGCACACGGGTGAATCCGCACCGCTGTTCGAGTTTCGGTGCGAGGGCATCCGGTTTCGACGGCGTTCCGCGCCATGTCGATCGACGCGGGCGGACCACCGTTCGGCCCAGCGCGTTCAGAGCTCTCCGGACCTGAACCGGGCCGCCTCGTCCTCCAGGTCCGCCAGGTCGGGCGTGCGGTGGCGGATGGCGCTCACCCACTGGTGGACGAGTGCCCAGAGCTCGGCGAGACGGCCGGGGACCGGGGCGCCGAGGAGGGTGAGGAGGCCGGTCGCCGCCGGGTCGCCCTCGTCGCAGGCGGGGCAGAGAGCGGTCTCCTTGAAGCCGGTCACCTGCTTCCCGGCCTGATTCGGCCAGGAGTGCGGGTAACGGGCGGTCAGGAGGGCCGGGATTCCGCAGCGTCGGCAGGGCGGGAGGACGGCGGTGCGGACCATGACGAGAGGAGGGGGTTCGTTCCGAGGCGTCATGCCGGACCCACCCCGGCCTCGCCACCGGAGGCGGCACCGGCACCGGACGCGATCCCGGTGGCGGACGCGAAGGCGGCGGCGCGCACGCTCGCACGCGGGGCGCGGATCGCGGTCCTCGGGGAGTCGCGGCCGCCGCCCCCGGGTGGGAGGGACCCGCCGATCCGGTCGGGCGGCAGCACCTTGACGGTGCGCCCGCCCCGCGCGCGGGCACGGCCCGGGCTGCGGGAGGAGTCCTTGACGGCGTTCATGGCCATGGTCCTGCCGAAGGTGTTCACCCGTACGGTCTACCCGTCACCGCGCGTGTCGATGACACGGCGGACGGTGCGGTGTGCCGCCGGTCGTCGAAGAGCCGGCCGCGCGCGGGAGTTCCGGCGGAGCGTACCGGGTCGGTTCGCGCCCGGGCCGGCGGCGGCGTGTCGCAGGGCGGCGCGGTGGTCACACTACTGCGGAGAAGATCGCGACGGGCAGGACGAGCTGCCCGCGCGACCACCACACACACCGGAGGCAGTGACCGTGAAGCGCGTCGGCATCATCGGAGTGGGCGAGATCGGCCGGGCCATCGTGACGGGCCTGCGCCACGGGGACGACCCGGGGCCGGAGGTCCTGCTCTCGCCGCGGGGCGCCCGGACCGCGGCCGAGCTGGCCGAGCGGTACGAGGACGTACGGGTGTGCGCCGACAACCAGGAGGTGGTGGACGGCTCCGAGCTGGTGATCATCGCCCTGCGCCGCCAGGACTGGCGCGAGGCTCTGACCGGCCTGCACGTGCCCGACGACCGGGTCGTGGTCAATGTGGTGCCCGGCGTCGGCACCGGGGAGCTGCGCCGGGTGCTGGCCACCGACGCGGCGGTGACCCACGCCATCCCGCTGCCCACCGTGCGCGAGCGCCGCTGCCTCACCGTGGTCCACCCCTCGCACCCCGACGCGGACGCCCTGTTCGAGCGGTTGGGCGGGGCGCTCCCGGTCGCGGACGAGGTCGCGCTCAGCGTCCTGTCCGCACTGACCTCGACCCAGACCACCCACTACGCCTTCCTCACCACGCTCGTCTCCTGGGCCGTCGACCAGGGCATTCCCGCCGGGGACGCCGACCGCTTCGTCCGCGGCATCTACCAGGACGTCGGCCGCTCGCTCGGCGACGGGACCCGCTCGCTGGAGCGCCTCGCGGCCGAGCACGAGACCCCGGGCGGGAGCAACGAGCGCATCCGCACCACCTGGTTCGACCAGGCCAACTCCGGGGCCCTGCGCACCGCCCTCGACGGCCTGGTCGGCGACCTCCGCACCAGCCACCGGTAGGCCGGGAACCCCGGAATCCCGCGATCCGTCGGCCCCCGCGGGAGCCGGCGGATCGGGGCTCGGCCGGGTCGCGGCGTATCACGTCCGGCTGACGACCGTTAGCATGACGGGTATGGCGCCGGTCATTGGCGTCGGTTCGCACAGATTCCACAGTGGTGTCGAGGAGTTGACGATGAGTCGCGCATTCCCTCTGTTCCGGACGACCGATCCCGTCCCCGAGGAGGAGCGACGCACCATCCTCGCCGCACCGGGGTTCGGCAAATTCTTCACCGACCACATGGCCACGGCCACCTGGACGCCCGCCGAGGGCTGGCACGACCGCAAGGTCACCGCGCTGGTGCCGTACTCGCTGCACCCGAGCGCCGCCGTGCTGCACTACGCCCAGGAGATCTTCGAGGGGCTCAAGGCCTACCGCCACGCCGACGGCAGCGTCTGGCTGTTCCGCCCGGAGTTCAACGCCCGCCGCTTCGCCCGCTCCGCCGAGCGGCTCGCCCTGCCGGTGCTGTCGGAGGAGGACTTCCTCGACAGCATCGGGGAACTGGTCCGCGCGGACGAGGCGTGGGTGCCGGACTCCACCGACGAGAAGAGCCTCTACCTGCGGCCGTTCATGTTCGCCTCGGAGGCCTTCCTCGGCGTCCGGCCCGCCGAGCAGATCGCCTACTCGGTCATCGCCAGCCCGGCCGGCCCGTACTTCGCCGGCGGCGTCACCGGCATCACGCTCTGGGTCAGCAGCAACTACACCCGCGCCGGGCGGGGCGGCACCGGCGCCGCCAAGTGCGGCGGCAACTACGCCTCCAGCCTGGCCGCGCAGTTGGAGTCCCGCAAGCACGGCTGCGACCAGGTGCTGTTCCTGGACGACACCGGCGGCGAGGGCGACCTGGAGGAGTCCGGCACGATGAACCTGTGCCTGGTCACCTCGGCCGGCGAGCTGGTCACCCCCGCGCTGGGCAACATCCTCGACGGGGTCACCCGGGACTCGATCCTGGCGCTGGCGGGCGAGTTCGGGCTGACCCCGGTGGAGCGCCCGATCACCCTCTCCGAGCTGCGGGCCGGTGCCGCCGACGGCACGATCACCGAGGTGTTCGCCGCCGGGACGGCCGCGGTGGTCACCCCGATCGTCGGATTCAAGGGCGAGGGCTACGAGTTCACCGTCGGCACCGGCTCGCCCGGCAAGCAGACCGTCGCGATCCGCGAGCACATGCTGGACATCCAGTACGGGCGCGCCGAGGACGTCCACGGCTGGATGCGGCGGGTGGTCTGACCGCCCCGGGCGGCCCGACCGGGCCGCCCGACCCGCCGGGGCCGACCGGCGCCGGGGCCTGTTCGGCTCCAGCGCCCGCTCAACTCCCGGGCCCGCTCAGCTCTTGAGCCGGCTCGACTCCTCCTCGGGCACGACGACCTCGCGCTTGAGGATCTTTCCGGTCGGCCCCTTGGGCAGCGCGTCGACCGTCCAGACCAGCCGCGGGTACTTGTACGGCGCCACCCGCTCCCGGACGAAGCCGCGGATCTCCTCCGGGGTCGCCGAGGCGCCCGCGCGCAGGACCACGGCGGCGGCCACCTCCTGGCCGAGCGTGGGGTGGGCGACGCCGATCACCGTGGCCTCGGCGACCGCCGGGTGCTCGTACAGCACGTCCTCCACCTCCCGCGGGTAGACGTTGAAGCCGCCGCGGATCACGACGTCCTTGCGGCGGTCGACGATCCGGAAGTCGCCCCGCTCGTCGCGGGTGCCGAGGTCCCCGGTGTGCAGCCAGCCGTCCCGGACGGTCCGCGCGGTGGTGTCGGGGCGGCGCCAGTAGCCCTTCATCACGTTGTGGCCCCGGATCACCACCTCGCCGACCGTGCCGTCCGGCACCTCGGTGCCCGACTCGTCGACGATGCGCATCCGCACGCCCTCGATCGGGATGCCGATGGTGCCCGCGATCCGCTCCCGGTCGCTCCGGTTGGCGCAGGCCAGCGGCGAGGACTCGGACAGCCCGTAGCCCTCCAGCACCACGCAGTCGAAGTCGGTCTCGAAGCCGCGCAGCACCTCCGGCGGCATCGACGCGCCGCCGCCCAGGCACACCCGCAGCGAGGAGACGTCGTACCCGGCGCGCTGCGGGTGGGTCAGCATCAGGGTGTACATGGTCGGGACGCCGAGGAAGACGCTCACCCGGTCGCGCTGGATCACCGCGAGCGCGGCCTGCGGGTCGAAGCGCCGCACCAGGGTCATGCAGGCCCCGACGGCCACCGCGCAGTTGAGGCCGATCACCTGGCCGAAGGAGTGGAACAGCGGCAGCCCGCCGAAGATCACGTCCCGCTCGACCATCCCCAGCACCTGGACGCCGGCCCGGACGTTGGCCACGATGTTGCGGTGGGTCAGTTCGGCGCCCTTGGGCGCCCCGGTGGTGCCGGAGGTGTAGAGGATGACCGCGGTGTCCTCTCCCCCGCGTCCCGCGGTCCGGGGCGGGCCGTCCGGCTGTTCCGCGAGCGTCGCGGCGAGCGCGGAGGGCTCGACCGGGACCAGCCGGGTGCCGGTGCGCCGCGCGCCCTCGACCGCCTGCTCGGTGCCCGCGTGCCAGGCGAGCAGCAGGGCCGCCCCGGCGTCGGCGAGGCAGTGCTCGATCTCCCGGGCCTTGAGCAGCGGGTTCATCGGGACGACCACCGCCCCGGCGCGCAGGATGCCGTAGTACAGCACCGCGAACTGCGGCACGTTCGGCAGCAGCACGGCGACCCGGTCGCCGGGCGCGACGCCGAGCCCGGCCAGCCAGTACGCGGCCCGGGCGCTGAGCGCGTCCAGGTCGGCGAAGCTCAGCACCTCCTCGTCGAGCCGCAGGACGGGGTGTTCCGGACAGCGCGCGGCGGTCGCGGTGAGCAGGTCGGGAATGCCGTGCGGGTCGCCGGGGAGGCCGGGCGGTCGGCCGGGGCCGCCGTGCGGCGCGTCGGCGTTTCTGTCGGACGGGTCGGGGACGGCGGACATGCGGGCGCTCCTCGGGGCGGCGGGGCTCGGTCTCATCGTCATACGGTCGGTCGGACGCCGCCGCGCGGCGCGGCGCTCTCGCCGGTGCGCTCACCGACGCTCTCGTCGGCGCCCGAGGCGTCGCCCGAAGCGGCGCCCGCGGCGGCGCCCGCGGCGGCGGCGAGCATCCACGGCGCGATCCGCTCCACCAGCCCGCGGTTGTGCCGGATCCAGCGGAAGTGGTCCAGCGGGCGGCCGTCCGCCTGTTCGGCGGTGTAACTCCAGCGCTCCACCCGGGCCGACGGCAGCTTGGCGCACAGGTGGTCGACGGCCCGCGGCGGCGCGAGCTCGTCGCCCTGCACGTCCACGGCCAGCACCGGCAGGTCGACCCGGGCCAGCGCCCGTTCGTAGTCGGTGACCGCGCCGCGCACCCGGTAGCGGCCGGTGCGCATCTGCCGCGCCCAGTCCCGCATCAGCCGGGCCGACTCGCGGCCGCCGAAGCCGAACCGCTCGCCCGGCCAGTACCCGACCACCGCCGAGGCGACGATCGAGAACTGGCTCAGTGCCAGCCGTCGCAGGCCCGCCCGCGGGCCGAAGGTCCGGTACCAGGCCGATCCACTGGCCACCAGCACCGCGCCGGCGAGCCGGGGCCGGAAGACGCCGCAGTGCACCAGGCCCAGCTGCCCGCCCAGGCTGTGCCCGAGCAGGAGGCGCGGCGCGCCCGGGAACGCCCCGGCGACCGCGTCGAGCACCGCCCCGAAGTCGTGCTCGACCAGCTCGCGGAAGCCGAAGGCGACCCCGTGCCGCGGCACCGGCCGGCTCTCGCCGTGGCCGCGCAGGTCGCAGGTGGCCACGCTCAGGCCGGCCGCGTGCAGGGCGCGGACCAGCGGGGTGTAGTGCCGGGCGGCCGTTCCCATCGCCGGCAGGACGATCACCACCGGGGCGGCCGGTTCGGGCCGGGCCAGTGCCCGGACGGTGAGCCGGGCCCCGTCGGGCGCGGCGATCTCGGCGATCACGGGGAACCGGGGGGTCTTCACGCCCGCGCCTCCCGGTCGGCGCCGGCGCCCGGCCGCCAGCCGATCACCCCGGCGCCCCAGGTGATGCCCGCGCCGAAGGCGGCGAGGCCGAGCAGCTTCGGGCCGTCCAGCAGGCCCTCCTCGCGGGCGTGGGTCAGGCCCAGCGGGATCGAGGCCGCCGAGGTGTTGGCGACCCGGTGGACGTTCAGGTAGAGCCGCTCCGGGGGCAGCCCCACCTCCTTGCCGACCGCGCGCACGATCCGGGCGTTGGCCTGGTGGGCGACGAACAGGTCGAGGTCCTCGCAGGTCAGGCTGCGCCGGGCGAGCACCTCCCGGGTGGCGGCGGACATCTTCTCCACCGCGTGGTCGAACACCTCCCGGCCGTCCATCCGCAGCTTGCGGTCGTCCCGGTCGGCGTACAGCAGCGGGATCTGCTCGCCGTCGCTGCCGAGCGAGAAGCACGGTTCGGGCGCGCCGGGCACGTCGGCGACCACGGCGGCGCCGGCGCCGTCCGCCAGCAGCACCGCGGTGCCGCGGTCCTCGTGGTCGGTGATCCGGGTCAGCGCGTCGGCGCCGCAGACCAGCACCGCCCCGGCCCGGCCGGTCTCGATCAGCGCGGCGGCGTGGTCCAGGCCGTAGACGAACCCGGCGCAGGCCGCGTGCAGGTCGAAGGCGGTGGCCTGCGGCATCCCGAGCCGGGCGGCGACCTCCACCGACACCCCGGGGGTGACCCGGTCGGGGGTGATGGTGGCGACCACGACGTGCCGGATGCTCGCGGCGGTGCGCCCGGCGCTGCGCAGCGCCTGCTCGGCGGCGGCCACCACGAGGTCGGCGAGCCGGCCGTCCGGCGCGAGGAAGCGGCGCTCCTCGATGCCGGTCCGTTTGACGATCCACTCCGGGGAGGCGCCGATCCGCTCGAAGTAGGCGTTGGGGACGACGCGTTCGGGCAGTGCCGCGCCCACGCCCACGATGGCGGCCGTCATGCCGCGCCCCCTTCCGCGAAGGCCGGGCCGGTACCCATCCGGACGGCGTGCATCCCGCCGTCCGCGTGCAGGATCTCCCCGCTGACGGTGGCCGCGAGGTCGGAGAGCAGGAACAGCACCGGTCCGACCACCACGGCCGGGTCGCTGCGGTCCCAGCCGAGCGGGGCCTCGGCCTGCCAGCGGTCGGCGATCCGGTCGAAGGTGCTGATCGCCTGCCCGGCGACGGTCTCCACCGGGCCGGCCGCCACCAGGTTGACCCGGATGCCGGACGGCCCGAGGTACATCGCCAGGTAGCGGCAGACCGCGCCGAGGGCCGCCTTGCTCACGCCCATCCAGTCGTAGCCGGCCCAGGCGCCGCTGGCGTCGAAGTCCAGCCCGACGACGCTGCCGCGCCGTCCGTCGGCGGTGAGCAGCGGGGCGAGCGCGGTGGCCAGCGAGTGCAGGGAGACGGCGGCGGTGTGCAGCGCCTGTCCGGCGGCCTCGGGCGGGGTGGTGAGGAAGTTGCCGCTCAGCGCCGTCTGCTGTGCGGCGGCGACGGCGTGCAGCACGCCGTCGACCCCGCCCCAGCGCTGCTCCAGTTCCTTGACCAGCCGGGTGAAGTCCTCGGGCCGGGTGACGTCCAGTTCCAGCACCTCGGTGGGGCGGGGCAGGACGTCCGCCGCCTTCTCGGTGATCCGCCGGGCCCGGCCGAAGCCGGTGAGCAGGACCTCCGCGCCCGCCTCCTGGAGCGCCCTGGCGGTGTGCCAGGCGATGGAGTCCTGGTTGAGCACCCCGGTGATCAGATAGCGGCGTCCGTGGAAGCCGAACATCACTCCTGGCCTTTCGTCGTACCGATCGCGTCGGCTGCGGCCAGCACCAGGGCCGCGTTGTGTCCGCCGAACCCGAAGGAGGTGGAGAGCCCTGCCCGGCGGCCGCCGGGCAGGGTGGGGGCGGCGAGCGCGGTGGCGCGGTGGATCAGGTTCAGCGGGCCGAGCTTCTCGTCGGGCTCGCGCAGCCCGACGGTGGGCGGGGCGGTGGCGTGGCGCAGCGCCTGCAGGGTGGCGATGGCCTCGACCGCGCCGGCCGCGCCGAAGAGGTGGCCGGTGCAGGACTTGGTGGAGGACAGCGGAATCCCTTCCAGAGCCGGTCCGAGGGCCAGCCGCAGCGCCTCGCACTCCGAGCGGTCGTTGAGGACGGTGCCGGTGCCGTGCGCGTTGAGGTAGCCGAGCTGTCCGGGGGTGACCCCGGCCGCGTCGAGCGCCAGGGTGACGGCGCGGGCCGCGGGCTCCCCGGTCGGGTCCGGGGCGGTGAGGTGGTGGGCGTCGCAGGTGGCGCCGTAGCCGAGCACCTCGCCGAGCACGGTGGCGCCCCGGGCGGCGGCGCCACCGGCCGTCTCCAGCACCAGGATTCCGGCGCCCTCGCCGATCAGCAGGCCGTCCCGGTCGCGGTCGAAGGGCACCGAGCGGCCGCTCTCGGACAGCGCGCCGGCGGTCCGGAAGGCGGCCCGCACCAGGTCGGAGGTGGAGGCCTCGGCGCCGCCGACCACCACCGCGTCGGCGGCGCCGGCGGCGAGCAGCAGCAGGGCGGTGCCGATCGCCTGGGTCGCGCTGCTGCAGGCCGAGGCCAGGCAGAGCGCCTCGCCCCGGAAGCCGTACCGCTGGGCGATCTGCGAGGCCCCGGCGTTGGCCATCATGGCGGGCACCATGAGCGGGGAGACGAAGTCCCCGCCCTGCTGCCGGAGCACCTCGGCCTGGCTCTCGAAGCTCGCCGTCCCGCCGAGCGCGCAGCCGACCACGCAGGCGACCCGCTCGGCGGGGTAGGGCGGCGGGCCGTCCGTCCATCCCGCCTGGGCCAGGGCCTCGGCGGCGGCCACGAGCGCGAGCTGGGTGAAGCGGTCGGTGCGGCGGATCTGCTGGCGCGACAGGTGGTCGGCGGGCCGGAAGTCCCGGCACAGCCCGAGCCCGTCGGCGAGCCCGCTCTCGCCGGCCACCGCGCGCCGGTGCAGCTCGTCGGCGCCCACGCCCAGCGGGGTCACCGCGCCCAGGCCCGTGACGACGGCCCGGGGCGTCACTCCAGCCCGGCCTTGTGGCGGCACAGGGCGAGCACCTCGCCGACGGTGTACAGCTGGTCGAAGTCCTTGGGCTTCACCGGGATGCCCAGCTGCTTGCGGATGGACTGGCTGAGCTCGACCATGTCGAGCGAGTCGATCTCCAGCTCGTCCAGGGCGGCGTCGTCGACGATGCCCTCGCGTTCGACGCCGAGGTCGACCAGGGCGTCGACGACGAAGTTCTCGATGGCGGTGCGGTCCAGTGTGTCGGGCATGGCTCTCCTCGTCCGCGCGGGGCGGCGGTGGCGGTGCGGGGGACGTACGGGCGGTGCCGTGGGGGCGGTGGCCGGGGACGGCGCGCAGGGGCGGTGGGCTCAGGCCGTGGGGCCGGCCTTGCTCGCGTGGTACGGGGCCCAGTGCCACTGGCGCCAGTAGCTCTCGGCGATGTCCAGCCACTGCTCCAGCCGGGCCGCGTCGTCCAGGAAACGGTTGGCGCTGACCACCAGCCAGCTGTAGACGGCCTGGCTGTCCCGGCAGCCGCCGCAGTCGCCGGAGGTGCAGCAGAACTGGAGCGACTCGTAGTCGGCGCCCCAGACGTTGAAGCCGGGGATGACCGGGTTGCCGTTGGCGACGCGGTCCTCGTGCTCGGGGGCGTCGACGCTGAGGCTGGGGCAGACGTCGTAGCCGAAGCGGCCGCCCCAGTGCGTCCGGCCGGTCACCAGGGTCCGGATGAAGTACGGGTGGCTCACCACCGCGTGCGGGTAGAGGTCCTTGACCCGCTGCGCCTCGTCCAGCACCCGCTGCTCATTGGCGATCTTCAGCGGGGTCTCGGTGCCGTGCTCGCTGTAGAAGTTGAAGGTGACGATGTTGCCGTTCTCGGCGATCTTCCGCACGGTGGGCTCGATGTGCTCGACCCCGGCCTCGGAGAGCGCGTAGATGAACAGCGCCCGCTGGTCGTCGCGGTAGTGCTTGAGCGCGGTGTCGAACAGGCCGGTGAACTTGGAGCCGTTGACCCGGATCGCGCGCAGGTCGTCGTCGAGCGGGCCGCCGCCGAAGATGCTGACCGCGATGGCGATCTTCTCGAAGCCCTGCTTGGGCATCGGGCGCAGGCCGTTGGTGGAGATGGTGATGTACGGCAGCTGTTCGACGAAGGCCTCGACCCGGCGCGGGACGAGGGTGGGCTCGCCGCCGATCAGGGTGGCCTGGTTGACGCCGTCGTCGGCCAGCTTGCGGGCGAAGGCCCGGATGCGGTCCAGGTCGGAGAGTTCCTTGACGGCCGTGTCGAAGCCGCCCTCGAAGTACCAGCAGCCCTTGCAGCGGATGTTGCAGGTGTTGGTGAGGTGGACCTCGCAGGACCGGACCTCGCGCCCCAGCCGGCGCAGCCGGTGCAGACGTTCGGCCAGGTCGGGCCGGTCGGCGAGGAGTTCGGCGGTTCGCGCCTTGGCCTCGCGCCGGCTCAGCGGGCGCTGTTCGATGGTGACGGGTGTTGCCATGGCGGTGGGCTCCTCGGGAGTCGCGGGATCGGCGTGCTGCTGCGACTGCTACTCCGGGAGGCGCAGACCCAGGTTCTTGATGCGCGGGGTGACCTTCTCCCGCCACAGGTCGCAGGCCTGGCCGTTGGTGGTCTGTCGCAGGCCGAAGCGGACGGCCAGCCTGGCGCGCTCGGAGCGCGGGCTGCCGAAGATCCGGATGAAGGTCGGCCACAGCCGGTCCAGGGCCTGCTGGAGCTGCTCGCGGCCGTCGTCGGTGGCGGCGAGGTTGCGGCACACCCGGGCGCCGTGGGCGATGTGCACCTTCTCGTCGAGGATGATGGTGCGCACCGCGTCGGCCCAGGGGCGGTAGCTGCTCTGCGCGAACTCGGAGATCATCACCATGGCCGTCTCCTCCCCGATGTAGGAGAAGATCCCGCGCTCGGCCCAGGTGGTGCAGTTGTGGAACTCCTGGGCCCGGAACAGGTTCCGCTCGGCCAGGGTCTGCTTCTCCATGTAGCCGGTGTCCACGCCGATCTCGGCGAGGACCCGCTTGCCGATCTTGTAGTGGTCGTACTCCTCGGCGGCACGCTCGGCGCAGACCTGCCGCTCCTCCGCGTCGGGGGCCAGCGGCAGGAAGACCTGCACGTAGTCGTCGCCGCCGGAGAGCTCGCCCTCGGTGTTGACCACCATGCCGCGGATCGCGATCTCCCGGTACTCCTCCGGCATCGCGAGGAACTCGTCGGGCGTGCGGACCACCACCGCCTCGTCGTCCAGAATGGAAATCCCCATGGCACAACACCCCGTCTCTGAAGCAGGAATCCGAAGCAGGACATGGTCGGGTGGGAGCGGCCGGGGCGGTTTCCACCGAGGCTCTCGATGACGACCACAAGGAAAAGGACGCCGCCCCCCAGCGGCCGGCGGAGCCCCGTGGCGGCTCCGCTGAACTTCCTCGGAGCGTAGGTGCTGCATTTTGGGCCGAACAAGGTCCCTCACGAATCGTGCCGGACGGATTCGGCCACCCGACAGCGCCGGAGGGACTGGTTCCGGCCATCGCGACACCGGCGCGACATGCGCAATTATCGTTCCTGTAACGGATCTTGGCGGTTGACCACGGAAAACGAAGCTGGCCGGAAGCAGGCCTGGACCACGCCGGGCGTACCGCCGGGCCGACGGTTACGCTGACCCCCATGACCACCGACTCGAACACGGGGGTCGCCACCGTCGACGCCCTCCTGGGCCCCGACCGGCTCAATGAGCTGATCACCGACCAGTTCCCCGACTACGCCGCCTGCCGGGTGACCGACGTGGACGGCCACGCCCTGACCATGGCGGTGGACGGCGACCGGCTGCGCACCCGCCCGGGCGGCACCGTCTCGGGCCCGGAGCAGGCCGGGCTGTGCGACCTGGCCGCGTTCCTCCTGATCAACGCCCGGCTCGGGCCCACCCTGATGGCGCTGACCAGCTCGCTGCAGATCAGCTTCCTCAACCGGCCGCGCCCCGGGGCGCTGCGCGTGCACGCCAGGACGGCCAAGTTCGGGCGCCGGCTGTGCGTGGTCCTGGCCGAGCTGCTGGACGCCGACGGCGTCCTGGTGGCCAGCGCCACGCTGACGTACGCGATTCCGCAGGCCCGGCCCGGGACGGCCTGACAGCTCCCTCCTCGGCGCCCCTTCTCGGCGCACTCCTTCTCCGCACGCCGGTTTCCCGCACGCGGACCCTCTGCACGCCGGTTCTCCGCGCACCGGTCTCGCCCTGCCGCCGTTCCGGCCCCGGCGGCCGGACGAATCCGACATTACGAATACGGGGTGGGGTATATTGACAGGGCGGCCCCACCCCCGGGGGCCCGGAGAACGGAGAACGGGATGTGCCGACGAGTCGCCTGCCGCACCTGCGGGAAGCCGACCTTCGCCGGGTGCGGGATGCACGTGGAGCAGGTCCTGGCCGGGGTGCCCGCGTCCGCCCGCTGCGACTGCGCCGCCCGGGGCAGCGCGGGCAAGGGTTGGTTCGGCAGGCTCTTCGGCCGCCGCTGACCCCCGCGTCGATCACTCCGCCCGCCTGTCCGTACGCCAACAATTGGCCAGGGTGGCGCGAAAGATGACAGTAAGTCGGCCGAGTG
The DNA here is from genome assembly GCF_053612025.1 of Kitasatospora sp. NPDC054768. Taxonomy (NCBI): domain Bacteria; kingdom Bacillati; phylum Actinomycetota; class Actinomycetes; order Kitasatosporales; family Streptomycetaceae; genus Kitasatospora; species Kitasatospora sp. NPDC054768. The sequence goes on along the minus strand of NZ_JBSHBN010000096.1, from coordinate 23,101 downwards.
CGCGATCTTTTGGACAGGAAATGATCTAAGCATTGATCTGACACCCGTTCACCCTCTAGGTTGCGGTGCAATGTCACACTGAACCGCCATATATGGCGTGCCCGGGGGGACCACGGTGCCGGACACCGCATTGGAAGCAACGCACCAGACCACGAGCAAGCTGCCCCGGGTCTTCTACCGGCTGGCCGCGGGCGACGCCCTGAACATGTACGGGAGCCAGCTCGACCTGGTCGCGCTGAGCCTGTTCGCCTACGAGGCCGCCGGCAACGCCCTCGGCACGGCCGGGTACCTGGTCCTGCGACTGGGCGGCGGCCTCGTCGGCGGGCTGGTCGCCGGACGGCTGGTGGCCCGGCTGGAGCGACGGCGGCTGATGACGGGCTGCGCCCTGGCCCAGGCGCTGGCACTGGTCGTCGTCGCCCTCGTCCCGGCCTCGATGCGCATCCCCGTGCTCTACCCGCTCGCCCTGGTCCTCGGCGGCGCCGCCGCGGTGGCCTCCGTCGCGCTGCGGACCAGCATCCCCGAGATGGTCGGTGCCGAGCGCCGCGCCCGGGCCAACAGCCTGATGGCGAGCTGCCGTTCGACGGCGATGGTGCTCGGCTTCGCCTCCGCGGGCGTGGTGGTGGCCTGGGCCGGATTCCGGGCCGCGCTGCTCATCGACGCGGCCAGCTTCGTCCTGTTCGGGGCACTGGTGATCCGGCTGCCCCTGCCCACCCGGGCCGTCCCGGCGGAGGAACCCGCGACCCAACCGGAGGAACCCGCGCCGGCAGCCGGGAAGCGCGGCCCCCGGTGGCAGGCACTGGTCGTCCTGCGGGCCGCTCCGGTGGTGGGCGCCATGGCGGGGATCCGACTGCTGGACGCCTTCGGCTCCGCGGCCCACAACATCAGCCTGCCGGTCTTCGCCAACCTGTCCTCCCCCGACAACCCGGCCGCACTGCTCGGCACCTTCTGGGCCACCTGGGCGATCGGCAACCTCGGCGCCCAGCAACTGGTCTCCCGGTTCATGCTGCGCCGGGGCATCGAGCCCGGCGAGCGCGGCTTCGCGCTGGGCACCTGCCTGATGTCCGCCTGCTTCATCCTGGTCTTCACCGACCTCCCGACCCCGCTCTTCCTGCTGGTCGCGATCGGCGCCGGCCTCGGTGACGGCTTCACCGAGATCTCCTACACCACCCGGATCCAGGCCCTCGCCGACGAGCGGCGCGGCGAGGCCTTCGGCATCCTCGCGTCCGCCGAGAACGTCGGCATGGGCACCGGGATGCTGTTGAGCGGCTCACTGCTGGCGGTGGTCAGCCCGCTGACCGTGGTCGGCGTCTCGCACGCCGTCCCGATCGTGCTGGCGCTCGCCTTCCTCGTCCTGGTCGCCCGCACCCGCCGCCGCTGAGCGGCCCGCCCACCGGCCCCCGCCACCACCCCGGCGCCCCGCGCCGTACCCGACACCGGCCCGACGCACCACTCCCGCGACACCCCCACGCCGCACGCGACACCGCTCCTTCGCACCACCCCTCCGGCGCCCGCGCCGTAGGCGACACCGCGCTTTCCCCCGCACCGCCCCGGCGCCCCCGCGCCGTACGCGCCACCCGTCTCCGCTCCCCTCCCTGACCCGGGGCGGCCCACACCCGCGCCCCGGCACCGATCCGAAAGGTGCCGAACGTCATGAGCCCCACCGGTCCCGACCACGGCCGGCTGCGAACCCTGGAAGCCCGACTGCTGCTGCGCCCCGAGATCGCCGACTGCGCGCTGCTGCCCGTCGAGCACGGGAACGGCCGCCCAGGCCTGCGGGCCTACCTGGTGCCCGCCGTCGACGGCGATCCCGAGGCCCTGCGCCGCCGGGCCGCCGCGGCGCTGCTGGACGCCGACCCGAGCGCCGAGGTGCACCTCCTGGACGGCATCGTCCGCACCCCCGAGGGCGAACCCGACGCCGCCGCCCTGGCCGCGGCGCTCACCCGGGCGCCGGCCGCACCCGGCCCCGCCCTGCGCCACCTGCGTGAACTCACCGACCGCTGGCGGCCGTTCGGGGAGGGGTCGGCGACGGCCGGCACCGCCCCGACGGAGCCGGCGGCCGCGCCCGCGGGCCCCGGGACGGAGGCCGTCGGCGCCCCGCTGCACGCACCCGCGCCGGACGCGCCCCGGACGCTGCCCGAGGCGCTGCTGCGCGCCGCCGAGCTGCACCCCGACCGGGGGCTGCACCTGGTCCGGGCGGGCGGCGAGGCGACTCGGCTGACCTACCGTCAACTCCTGGCCCGATCGCGCGAGATCCTCACCACCCTGGCCTCCGCCGGAGTGCGGGCCGGGGACCGGGTGATCCTCCAGGTCCCGGACCCGGAGCTCTACTTCCCCACCCTGTGGGCCTGCCTGCTGGGCGGGGTGCAGCCGGTGACGGTGGCACGCCCGCCGGACTACCACGAGCGCAACCCCGTCCTGGAGAAGCTCTGGCACGCCTGGCAGACCCTGGAGGAGCCGCCGGTGCTCGCCTGCGGGCCGGCGGTGGCCGGCCTGGAGCGGCTCGGGGAGCTGTACCCGGCGCCGGGCCTGCGGGTGATCGCCGTCGACCGGCCCGTCGACGGCGACCGGCCGGCGGCCGCCGAACACGCCCCCGCCCCCGGCGACGTCGCGATCCTCCAGCTGTCCTCCGGCAGCACCGGGCGGTCCAAGGCGGTGCAGATCACCCACCGCGGCATCCTGGAGTACACCGCCGGAGCCGTCGCGAACGGCTGCGATCCGGCCGACACCACGGTCAACTGGCTGCCCCTGGACCACGTCGCCGGACTGCTGATGTTCCACCTGCGCGACGTGGTGCTGGCCGCCGACCAGGTGCAGGTGCCCACCGAACTCGTCCTCGCCGACCCGCTGGTCTGGCTGGACGCGCTGGAGCGCTACCGGGGCGCGCACTCCTGGTCGCCCAACTTCGGCTACCGGCTGGTCGCCGAGGCCGTCCGGGCCGCCGGGCCCGGACGCCACTGGGACCTGTCCGCGGTCAAGTCGCTGATCAACGCCGGCGAGCAGTGCACCGAGGCGGTGCTGGACGAGTTCCTGGCCGCCACCGCCCCGTTCGGCGTCCGCCCCGAGCACCTGCTGCTGGGCTGGGGCATGGCCGAGACCTGCACGGTGATCACCTACAAGCGCTACCACGAGGACGGTTCCCGCCGGCTGGTGCGCACCGACTCGCTCAGCGGCCGGCTGGAGCCCGCCGACCCGGACTCGGCGGAGCGCGGCACCGGCTTCCTCAGCATGGGACGGCCCGCGCCCGGCACCCGGATGCGGGTCACCGACGACAACGGGCGGGCGCTGCCCGAGCACTGGGTCGGCCGGCTCCAGGTCCGCTCCGGCCGGGTGACGCCGGGGTACCTGAACAACCCGGCCGCCAACCAGGAGGCCTTCGTCGGCGACGACTGGTTCGACACCGGGGACCTCGCCTTCCTGACCGACGGCGAGGTGGTGCTCACCGGCCGTCGCAAGGAGATCATCATCGTCAACGGCGTGCACTACTTCTGCCACGAGCTGGAGGACGTGGTGGCCTCCGTGGCGGGGGTGCGCTCCGGACACGTCGCGGCCTTCGGGGTGCCGGACGAACGCACCGGCACCGAGCAGCTGGTGATCGCCTACGTCCAGAGCGACCCGCAGGCCCCCGCGCCGCCCGTCGCCGCCGAGGTGCGGCAGCTGCTGGCGGCTCGCCGACAGCCCGCGCCCGCCCTGGTGCTCCCCGTCCCGGCGGCCGAGTTCCCCCGCACCACCAGCGGCAAGATCCAGCGCACCGCGCTGCGTCGCCGGCTGCTGGACGGCGAACTCGACGACCACGTCGTGGCGCTGGACCTGGCCGAGGCCAACTCCCGGACGCTGCCGGACTGCGTGCGGCGGCTCGGCTGGGAGCCCCGCCCGGTTCCGCAGGCCGTGGCCGCTCCGCTGGCGGACGAAACGATCCTGCTGCTCGGCCCGGCCGGCCCCGGCACCCTCACCGAGGCCCTGGCCACCGCCCTGCCGAACGCCCTGGTGGTGGACCGGCCGCCGACCACCGACCCCGAGGACTGGCTGCGGGCCCTCGGGGACCGGACGGCCGACCGGCTGGTCTACCTCTGGAGCGCGACGGCCGACGGACCGGCCCGGCCGGACGAGGCACTGCTCGCCCTGCTCCGGGCGCTCCCGGCCCGGCCGCCGCTCCGCGAGCTGGTCTCGGTCAGCGCCGGGCTGCACGCCGTACTCCCCGGAGAACTCCCCAGGCCCACCGCCGCATTGACCGCGGCGCTGACCGCCGGGGCGCGGGCCGAACAACTGGTGCCCGCCGCCCGGCACCTCGACCTGCCACGCGAGGCACCGGCCGCGGAACAGGCCGGCGCCCTGCTCGCCCTGCTCACCGATCCCCGGCCCGAACCCGAATCCGCCTGGCGCGCCGGCCGCCCCTGGGTCCCCCGGCTGGAAACGGTCGAGGCTGCCTCCGCGCCGTCCGGGGCGGGCTGCTCGCTGCTCACCCCCGGCGCCCGCTACCTCGTCACCGGCGGCCTCGGCGGGATCGCCGCCGAGCTGCTGCCCGGGCTGCTGCGCGAGTACGGCTCCCGACTGCTGATCGTCGGCCGCAGCGACCTGGACGCCCCGACCGCCGAGGGCGCCGAACGCCGGGCCGCACTGCGCCGACTGGCCGCCCAGGGCGGTCAGGTCGGCTACCGCCAGGCCGATGTGACGAACCGTCAGCAGGTGGCGGAGGTCGTCGCCGAGGCCGAACGGGAGTGGCAGGCGCCGCTGGACGGCGTGCTCCACCTGGCCGGCGGCTACCGGCTCGCGCTCCTCGCCGACACCGGCACCGAGGGCTGGCGGGAGGCCGTCCGGACCAAGGCCGAGGGCACCGACCACCTCATCGAGCTGGTCAAGGAACGGCCCGGAGCACAGTTCGTCGCCTTCTCCTCGATGATCGGCCTCCAGGAGGCGGTCGGCTCCACCGGCTACGCCGCCGCCAACCGCTACCTGGAGAGCACCGTCGAGCGGCTGCGCCGCGAGAGCGGCACCCCGGCCTGGACGATCTCCTGGGGCCTGTGGCGCGGGGTCGGCATGAACCGCGACACGGAGAACGAGCAGGCCGCCACCGGCCGGGGCATCGCCGTGCTGAGCGCCGCCCACGGGCGCCGACTGGCCGCCCTGCTGCTGGCCGGCGCCCCGGGTCACCGGTACGCCGGTCCGGACCCGAGCTCCCCCGCCGCCCGGCGCCGGCTGCGCGCCACCGCGCCCCGCCCGGTGACCGCCGCCGCCCCGGCACCGGGCACCACGGCACCGTCCACCACGGCACCGGACACCACGACACCGGGCACCGCGGCAGCGGACGGCCGGCCCGCCGCACAGCCCGTCCCGGGCACCGGCCGGACCGCACCGTCCGGGCTGCGCCGACTCGTCCTGGACGCCTTCGAGTCCGTCCTGGACACCCCGCTGGACCCGGGCCGCCCGCTCGCCGAACTCGGCATCGGCTCCCTCCAGTTGATGCGGGTGCACGGCGCGCTCAGCGCCGTGCTGCCCACGCCCCCGGCGCCCACCGAGCTGTTCCGCCACCCCACCGTGGACGCCCTGATCGAGCACCTGGCCGCCGAACCGGCCGCACCCACCGCTCCGCTCCGCTCCCCCGCCGCCGGCACCGACGCCGGGCCGGGCGACGACCGCCGGGTGGCGATCGTCGGCCTGGCGCTGCGCCTGCCGGGCGCCGACACCCCCGAGCAGTACTGGCGGAACATCGTCGAGGGCGTCCGCAGCACCACCCGGTTCACCGAGGAGGAGCTGGCGGCCGCCGGACTGCGCCCGGAGGAGTACCGCCACCCCGACTTCGTCCCGGTCACCGGGGCGCTCACCGACGTCGACCATTTCGACGCCGAGGCGTTCGGCATCAGCGGCACCGAGGCCGCGCTGATGGACCCGCAGCAGCGCCTGCTGCTGGAGATCTGCCGCCAGGCCCTGGAGGACGGCGGCTACGACGCACCGGACCCGGAGCGCCGGGTCGGGGTCTTCGCCGGAACCGGGATGACCCTGTACGCGCTGCGCAACTACTACCAGCACACCCTGGCCGCCACCGCCGACCCGGCCGAACCGGTGGCCGCCCTGCAGACCGCGATCGGCAACCAGGCGGACTTCGCCGCCACCCGGGTCGCCTACCGGCTGGGCCTCACCGGTCCGGCGATCGGCGTGCAGACGGCCTGCTCCACCTCGCTGGTCGCGGTGCACCTGGCCGTGCAGTCCCTGCTGGCGGGCGACTGCGAGCTGGCCCTCGCCGGGGCCGCCGCCCTGCACATCCCGCAGGCCGCCGGCTACCGCTACGAGGAGGGGTCGATCCTCTCCCCCGACGGCGCCTGCCGGGCCTTCGACGCCGACGCGGGCGGCACGGTCGGCGGCAACGGCGTCGCCGCCGTCCTGCTCAAGCGCCTCGACCGGGCGCTCGCCGACGGCGACACCGTGCACGGGGTGATCCTCGGCTCCGCCGTCAACAACGACGGCGGCCGGAAGGTCGGCTACACCGCGCCCAGCGTGGACGGGCAGGCGGCCGTGGTCGGCCGGGCCCTGGACCTCGCGGGCGTACCGGCCGAGAGCATCGGCTACATCGAGGCCCACGGCACCGGCACCCCGCTCGGCGACCCGATCGAGTTCCGGGCGCTGGCCCAGGCGTTCCGGTCCCGGACCGAGGCCGCCGGGTTCTGCTCGCTCGGCTCGGTCAAGCCCAACATCGGCCACCTGGACACCTGCGCCGGAATGGCGGGCCTGATCAAGGCGCTGCTGGTGCTGCGGCACGGCACCGTCCCGCCGCTGGTGAACTTCACCAGCCCCAACCCCGCGCTGGAGCTGGCCGGCAGCCCGTTCCGGCTCGCCGCCGAGCGCCGGGACTGGCCGGACGGCCCCACCCCGCGCCGGGCCGGGGTCAGCGCCCTGGGCGTCGGCGGCACCAACGCCCACCTGGTGCTCGAGCAGGCCCCGGCCACCGCCGCGGTGCCCGCGCCGCGGCCGGCCCCGACCGTGCTGCCGCTGTCGGCCCGCACCGCCCAGGGCCTCACCGAGCTGGCCGGACTGCTCCGCGACCGGCTGGACGCCGAACCCGCCCTGGCACCCGGCGACCTGCCGCTCACCCTCGGCGCCGGCCGGCGCGCGCTGCGCCACCGGCTGGCCGTCACCGGCCCCGACCCGGCCGCCCTGCGCACGGGCCTGGACGCCTTCCTGGCGGGCCGGCCCACCGCCGGCGCGGCCCACCGCGAGACCGGGCGCGGCGAGGTCCGGCCGGTGCTGCTCTTCACCGGCCAGGGATCCCAGTACCGGGGCATGGCCGCCGAACTGCACGCCGCATTCCCGGTCTTCCGCGCCGTCCTGGAGGAGTGCGACCGGCTGCACCGCGCGGCCTGGGACGAGCCGCTGCTGCCGCTGCTGCTCGACCCCGCCGCGCAGGGCACCGAGGACACCTGGACCACCGAGGCGGCGCAGCCCGCGCTGTTCGCCCTCCAAGCGGCCTACCTGCGGCTCTGGCAGGAGCTCGGCGTGCGTCCCGCCGCGGTCGCCGGGCACAGCGCCGGGGAGTACGCGGCCTTCCACGCGGCCGGCGCGCTCGACCTGGCCGACGGGATGTTCCTGACGGCGCTGCGCGGCCGGCTGATGCACCGGCTGACCGAACCGGGCGCCATGACGGTGGTCTCGGCCGGCCCGGACCGGCTGGCCGGGCTCGGCGACTGGCTGCCCGGGGTGGACCTGGCCGTGGTCAACGGCAAGGGCCAGTGCGTGCTGGCCGGCCCGCCGCGCGAGATCGCCGCCGCCGAGGCCGTGCTGGCCGCCGACGGGGTGACCACCGAACGCCTGGCCACCGACCGGGCGTTCCACTCCCGCCTGCTCGACCCGATGCTCGACCCCTTCCGCGACCAGCTGGCCCGGCTGCGCCTGCGGCCGCTGGCCGTCCCGCTGGTCAGCAACCTCGGCGGCGAGGTGCTGGCCCCCGGGACCGTCCCGACGCCCGAGTACTTCCTGCGGCAGACCCGGGAGACCGCCCGGTTCGACCAGGTGCTCGCCGCGCTGGACGGACTGGACCACGAGCTGTTCCTGGAGCTCGGCCCGCACCCGACGCTGACCGGCATGGGCCGCCGGGAGCTGCCGCACCGCCACTTCGTCGCCGGCGGCCGGCGCGGCGCCTCGCCGGAGCAGCAGTTCGACGCCGCCGCGGCCGCGCTGTGGTCGCACGGCGTCCCGCTCGACTGGGCCCGCTTCGCCGCCGCCCGGGACTGGCCGGACGGGCCTGCCCGCCGCGTCCCGCTGCCCACCACCGTCTTCCAACGCCGCCGCCACTGGTTCACCGCCCCTGCCCGGCCCACCACCGAGGACCCCGCCATGCGCCAGGACCCACCCCAGCAGAGCGCACCGGCCACGACGCCGGCCGCCGCACCGACGCCGAGCCCCGAGGAGTTCGCCGAGCAGGCCGTCCTGCGCCGGGTCGTCGAGCAGACGGCCCGCCAGCTCGGCTACGACGAGGCCTCGGTCGGGACGGACGAGCCGTTCTTCGACCTGGGCGCCGACTCGCTCTCGATGATCAACATGATCCGCGACCTGGAGCGCGCGTTCCGGGTCCGGGTGTCGATGCGCGAACTCTTCGAGGCGGCCGACACCCCGGCCCGGCTGGCCGGGCTGATCGCCTCCCGGCTGGAGCCGGCGGTGCTGGCCACGCTGCTGCCGGCCGCCGAGCCGGAGCCCGTGGCGGAGCCCGAGCCCGCGCCCGTTCCGGCGGCCGCCACGGCTGCGGTGCCCGCTCCGGCCGCCGTTCCCGCTGCCGTCCAGGCCGCCCCGGTGGCCCAGGGCGCACCCGCCGTCCACCCGGCCCCGCCCGTCCAGGCACCGCCCGTCCAGGCCCCGGCCGCGGTGCCGGTTCCCCAGCCCGTGCCCGTCGCGCCCAGCGTCCCGCAGGCGGTGCCCACCGCACTGAGGCCGGTGACCGACGGCACCGGCCTGATCGAGCGCCAGCTCGCGCTCCTCGGCCAGTTCTCCGACCTGATGCGCGACCAGCTCGGCCTGCTGGCCGGCGGCGGCGCGCCCGCGCTCCCCGCGGCGCCCGTGCCCGCGGCCCTGCCCCCGGCGGCGGCCGTACCCGTCACCGCCCCGGTCCCGACGCCCGCCGTCGCCCCCGCACCCGCACCCGCACCCGCCGCCGAGGCACCCGCCGCAGCGCCCGCCGCACCCGCCGCCGAGGCGCCCGCCCCGCAGGTGCACGGCCCCCGGGTGACCGTCTCCCGCGAGTCCGGCATGGCCTCCGGCGGCCTGACCGACCAGCAGCGCGCCCACGTGGACGAGCTGGTCGCCCGCTTCACCGCCCGCACCACCGCCTCCAAGGCGATCACCCGCCGTCACCGCCGCACCCTGGCGGACAGCCGTGCCGTGGTCGGCTTCCGCTCCGGCACCAAGGAGATGCTCTACCCGCTCGCCGCCCGGCGGGCCCGGGGCTCCCGGCTGGAGGACGTCGACGGCAACGCGTACGTCGACATCACCATGGGCTTCGGCGTCCTGCTCTTCGGCCACGACCCGCAGTTCGTCTCCGAGGCCGTCCGCGAGCACCTGTCCTCGGGCCTGCGGCTGGGCCCGCGCGGTCCGGAGACCGGCGAGGCCGCCGAGCTGCTGGCCGAGCTGACCGGCACCGAGAGGGTCGCCTTCGCCAACTCCGGCACCGAGGCGAACGCCGGGGCGATCCGGCTGGCCCGCGCGCACACCGGCCGGGACAAGATCGTCATGTTCGAGGGCTCCTACCACGGCCACTCCGACCAGACCCTGGGCCGGACGCTGGGCCGCGGCGCCGACCGGGAGACCGTCCCGGTCTCCATCGGCATCCCCGGCAGCGCGGTCGCCGACCTGCTGGTGCTGCGGTACGGCGACCCGGAGAGCCTCAAGGTCATCGAGGAGCACGGCGACCGGATCGCCGCCGTCCTGGTCGAACCGGTGCAGAGCCGCCACCCCGGCCGCCAGCCCGCCGACTTCGTCCGCTCGCTGCGCGAACTGACCACCCGGCTCGGCATCGTGCTGGTCTTCGACCAGATGCTCACCGGCTTCCGGCCCCACCTGCGCGGCGCCGAGGGCTTCTGGGGCGTCACCCCCGACATGTCCACCTACGGCAAGGTGCTGGGCGGCGGCTACCCGATCGGCGCGATCGCCGGGCGGGCCGACATCATGGACGGGATCGACGGCGGCCACTGGGACTACGGGGACGACAGCTACCCGCCCAAGGACACCACCTTCTTCGGCGGCACCTACATCCAGCACCCGCTGGCGATGACCGCCGCGGGCGCGGTGCTGCGCCACCTCAAGGCGGCCGGCCCCGGCCTCCAGGAGCGGCTGAACGCCCGCACCGACGAGCTGGCGGCCACCCTGAACGGCTTCTTCGAGGAGGAGGAGTTCCCGCTGCGCCTGGCCCACTTCGGCTCGCTCTTCCGCTTCGAGCCCCGGGCCGACATGGAGCTGCTCTTCCCGCACCTGCTGACCCGCGGGGTCTACGTGTGGGAGTGGCGCAACTTCTTCCTCTCCACCGCCCACACCGACGGCGACCTGGAGTTCGTGATCGACGCGGTCCGCGAGTCGCTGCGCGACCTGCGGCGCGGCGGCTTCTTCCCGGCCTCGCCCGGCGTCCGCCTGCCGGCCCCCCGGCCGGCCGCCGAACTCGCCGTCCCCGCCGAGACCGTGCGCGGCCGGGCGGAGCCGATCGCGTACCAGCCGGTCAGCGACCCGCAGCGGCCGGTGGACTTCAGCCTCTACTTCTTCGGCGACTACCCGCTGGACTCCCCGGAGGACGAGAAGTACCGCATCGTCCTGGAGAGCGCCCGCTTCGCCGACCGGCACGACTTCCACTCGGTCTGGCTGCCGGAGCGCCACTTCCACTCCTTCGGCGGCATCTTCCCCAACCCCTCGGTGCTGGCCGCCGCCCTCGCCCGGGAGACCAGCCGGATCCGGCTGAACGCGGGCTGCGCCGTGCTGCCGCTGCACCACCCGGTGCGGGTGGCCGAGGAGTGGTCGGTGGTCGACAACCTGTCCGGCGGCCGGGTCGGCCTGGGCTGCGCCAGCGGCTGGCACCCCAACGACTTCCTGTTCTTCCCCGAGAACTACGGCAGCCACAAGGAGCTGATGCACCGGCAGGTCGACACCGTCCGGGCGCTGTGGCGCGGCGAGCCGTACCAGGGCCGCAACGGCAACGGTGAGCCGATCGAGGTGACCCTGCACCCGCGCCCCCTGCAGGACCTGCCGCCCATGTTCACCGCGATCGTCGGCAACCCGGACAGCTTCCGCGAGGCCGCCCGGCACGACCTCGGCGTCATCACCAACCTGATGACCCAGGACATCTCCCAGCTGGCCGAGAACATCGAGGTCTACCGGCGCACCCGGGCCGAGCACGGGCTCGACCCGGAGGCCGGCCGGGTGGTCGTGCTGGTCCACACCTACCTGGGCACCGACCTGGCCACCGCCCGCGAGCAGGCCTACCGGCCGTTCTGCAACTACCTGCGCTCCTCGCTCTCGCTGTTCGGGCAGATGGCCAACAGCCTGGGCCTGACCCTGGACTACGAGAGCGCCCGTGATGACGACCTGGAGTACGTGCTGGAGCGCGCGTACGAGCGCTACTGCGCCTCCCGCGCGCTGATCGGCACCCCGGAGAGCGTCCAGGGGGTGCTGTCCGAGCTGCGGGCGGCCGGCGCCGACGAGATCGCCGCCTTCGTGGACTTCGGGCTCTCCCCCGACCTGGTGGCGGCCGGCCTGCCCCAGCTCGACGTCCTGCGCCGGGACACCCTGCGCGGCGCGCCGCTGTCCTACGCCCAGCAGCGGATGTGGTTCCTGCACCGGATGCTGCCCGACGGCGGGCAGTACAACGAGGTCAAGGCGATCGCCCTGGACGGCCCGCTCGACCCGCGGGCCCTGGACGCCGCGCTGCGCCGGCTGGTCGAACGCCACGTCGCGCTGCGCACCGTCTTCCGGGAGCAGGACGGCGAACCGTTCCAGCAGGTGCTGGCGCCGCCCGCCGGCCCGGTGCTGCGGCGGATCACGGCCGACGGCGGCAGCCCGGACCCGGTGGCCGACCTGGTCGCCGCCGAGGGCGCCCACCGCTTCGACCTCGCCGAGGGCCCGCTGTTCCGGGCCCTGCTGCTGGAGCGGGACGCCGACCGGCACGTCCTGGTCCTCTCGATGCACCACATCGTGATCGACACCCTGTCCACCGTGGTGATCACCCGCGAGCTGGGCGAGCTCTACCTGGCCGCCCGGGAGGACCGGGCCGCCCGGCTCCCGGTGCTCACCACCGGCCCGGCCACCGAGGCCGCCCGCGAGCGGGCCCGGGTGGCCGCCGGCGAGTACGAGGAGAGCCTCGCCCACTGGCGCAAGGTGTTCGGCGGCGGTGACCTGCCGGTGCTGTCCCTGCCCACCGACCGGCCGCGCCCGGCGGTGCCGGACGGCCGGGGCCGCTCCTTCGTCCACCACCTGCCCGCCGAACTCGCGGACGGCCTGCGGGAGTTGGCCCGGTCCAAGCGCTCCACCCTGTTCATGGTGCTGCTGACCGGCTTCGCCGGCGTCCTGCAGCGGTACGCCGGCCAGGACGAGATCGTGCTGGGCACCCCGGTGGCCAACCGGGCCGACGGCACCGAGGACCTGGTCGGGTTCTTCGTCAACACCCTGGCGCTGCGCCTGGACCTCTCCGGCGAGCCGGCCTTCGCCGAGGCGCTCGGCCGGGTCCGCTCCACCGCGCTGGACGCCTACGAGCACCAGCAGCTGCCCTTCGAGGTACTGGTGCAGGAGCTGAACCCGCAGCGCGACACCAGCCGCAACCCGCTGTTCCAGGTCATGGTCGAGTTCGAGAACCACATGGTCTTCGAACTGGACCTGCCCGGGGTGACGGCCCGTCCGCTGGACCACGTCGCGGACCGCTCCGCCTTCGACCTGACGCTCTTCCTGACCAGCCTGCCCGACGGCATCCGCTGCCACGTCGAGTACGCCGAGACCCTCTTCGACCGGGCCACCGTCGACCGGCTGCTCGGCGCCTTCGAGCGGCTGCTCACCGCCGCGGTCTCGGACCCGGAGCGCCCCCTCGTCGAACTCACCGCCGTGTCCGCCACCGAGGCCGACACCGCCCTGGAGTGCGGCCCCCCGGCCGTCCGGGAACCCGAGCACCCGCTGGCCACCATCGCCGCGACCGCGGCAGGCCGGCCCGAGCAGACCGCGGTGGTCGCCGCCGACGGCACCGGGACGGACTACCGGACGCTGCTGGCCCGGGCGGACGACCTGGCCGGCCGGCTGCTGGCGGCCGGCGTCCGCGAGGGCAGCCGGGTGGGCGTCCTGCTGCCCCGCTCGGTCGACCTGGTGGCCGCGCTGCTGGCCATCCTGCGCCTCGGCGCCGTCCACGTACCCGTCGACGTGCTGCAGGGCCCCGAGCGCTGCCGGCTGATCGTCGAGGACAGCGCGCCGGTCGTCCTGCTCACCACCACGGACGACGCCCCGGCGGAGCTCGGCCTGACCGTCCCGACGGTGCTCACCGCCACCGCCCCGGCCGACGCCGCCGCCGAACTGCCCCCGCTGCCCGCCCCCTCGGCGCAGGCCCCCGCGTACCTGCTCTACACCTCAGGCTCCACCGGCCGCCCCAAGGGCGTGCTGATGCACTCCCTCGCCCTGGCCCACTTCGTGGCCTGGAACGTCGCCGACCACCCCGCGGCCCGTACCCTCCAGTACGCCTCCTGCGGCTTCGACGTCAGCGTCCAGGAGATCCTCACCACACTGGCCGGCGGCGGCACCCTGCTGCTGATCGAGGAGGAGACCCGCTACGACGTGACGGCGCTGGCCGCCGTGGTCCGCTCCACCCGGGCCGAGCGGCTCCACCTGCCGTACACGCCGCTGGCCGCCCTGGCCGACGCGCTCGGCGAGGAGCCCGTGCCGCACCTGCGGGAGCTGATCTCGGGCGGCGAGCAGGTGCTGGTCACCCCCGGGCTGCGGGCCTTCCTGAGCCGCAACCCCGGCTGCCGGCTGATCAACCACTACGGCCCGACCGAGACCCACGCGCTGACGGCCGGCGAGATCGACCCGGACGGCCCGGAGTACGCGCCGATCGGCCGCCCGACCCCGGGCAGCCGGATCGTGCTGCGCGACCCCGCCGGCCGCCGGGTGCCGGCCGGAGCGGTCGGCGAGATCCACGCCCTCGGCGTCCAGGTCGGCATCGGCTACATCGGCCGCGACGAGGAGAGCGCCGCCGTCTTCACCGACACCCCCGACGGCCCCAGCTACCGCACCGGCGACCTCGGCCGCTGGCGCCCGGACGGCCGGCTGGAGTACCTCGGCCGGGCCGACCGCCAGGTCAAGGTGCGCGGCTACCGGGTCGAGCCGGGCGAGATCGAGACCGTGCTGCGCGGCGTTCCCGGCGTGCACGCCGCCGCCGTGACGGCGCGCCGCACCGCGGCGGGCACCGTGCTCGCCGGGTACGTCGGATGCGCGCCGGCCGACCTGCCCCGGGTCGCCGACCGGCTGGCCGACCTGCTGCCCGACTACATGGTGCCCGGGCTCTGGGCCACCGTCGACGCCCTGCCGTTCAACGCCCACGGCAAGCTCGACACCGCCGCCCTGCCGGAGCCGCGCCCGCTCGGCGCGGACGAGCCCCAGGCCGCGCCGGCCACCGAGCTGGAACGGACCGTGCAACGGCTCTGGGAGGAGGAGCTCGGCCGCCCCGTCGGGGTGGAGACCTCCTTCTTCGACCTGGGCGGGCACTCGCTGGCCGCCACCCGGCTGCTGAACCGGGTCCGCGAGGAGACCGGGCTGCGGATCGGCGTGCTGGACTTCTTCCGCCGCCCGACCGTCCGCGCGATGGCCGCCCACGAGCCGGCCGCCGAGCAGCACCCGGCCCCGGCCTTCGAGGAGGGGACCCTGTGAGCACGGCGGAGGACGTTCGAGGAGAGGACGCGGCGAGCACGGCGGAGGACGGCTGGGCGCGGCTGCTGCGCCTGCTCGACGAACGCGAGATCGTGCTGCGCACCACCGGCGAGCGGCTCGGCTACCTGGCCCCCGCCGGCGCGATGGACGAGGAGGTCACCGGCCTCGTCCGGGCCCACCGCGACCGGCTGCTGACCACCCTGACCGGCGCCGGGGAGGCGCTGTCCGCCGCGCCGGCCGGGGTGACCCAGTGGCGGCTGCGCAAGGCCCACGGCGACGCCGCCGACCCCGCGGTGTGGAACATCCTCCAGCGGATCACCCTGCGCGGGCCGCTGGAGCCCGGGCGGCTGGCCGCCGCGCTGACGGCGGTCACCGAGCGGCACGAGAGCCTGCGGACCCGGTTCGTGGACACCGAGCTCGGCGGGCTCCAGCAGGTGCTGCCGAACACCCCGCTGGACGTCCCGGTCGAGGACCTGCGCGGGCTCGCCCCCGCCGAACGGGACGCGGCCCTCGCCGCGGCCCTGGAGGCCGAGGTCGGCCGCCCGTTCGACCTGACGGCGCCCCCGCTGCTGCGCGCCCGACTGCTGCGCCCGGCGGCGCAGGAGTGGGTGCTGCTGCTGACCATCCACCACATCGCGCTCGACGGCTGGTCGCTGGCCACCGTGCTGGCCGACCTGAGCGCGCTCTACCGCACGGGCGGGCCGCTGCCGGGAGAGGCCGGCCGGATGACCGACCACGCCTGCTGGGAGCGGACGGTCGTCAACCGGGCCTCCATGGCGGCGGCCGCCGACCACTGGGCCGAGGCCCTCGGCGGCGCCTCGCTCTCGGTGGACGTGCCCACCGACCGGCCCCGTCCCGAACGGCGCTCCGGGCACGGTGAGACGGCCGAGTTCCGGATCCCGGCGGCCGTGGCCGAGGAGATCGGGCGCTACGCCGCCGCGCGCTCCGCCACCGCCTCGGCCGTCGTGGTCGCCGCGTTCGCCCGGCTGCTCGGCTCGCTCAGCGGCGCGCCGGAGGTGCTGATCCTGCTCTCCAACGCCAACCGTCGGCGGCCGGTCGACGAGCAGGTGGTCGGCCTGCTCACCAGCAGCATGCCGATCCTGGTGCCGACCCGGGGCGAGAGCGGTTTCGCGGGCCTGGTGGACCGCGCCGCCGAGGCGATCGCCTCCGCCCTCGACCACTCCCTGATGCCGTTCGGCCTGCTGGTCGAACCGCTGCGGGAGCGCGGCGTCCCCATGCCCGTCGGGTACCCGCAGATCGTGCTCGCCGTCCAGAGCACCCCGCCCATCGCCCTCGACCTCCCCGGCCTGACCGCCGAGATCGAGGACATCCCCGGCCACTCCGCCCGCGCCGACTGCGCGTTCTCGCTCACCCCGGACGCCGACGGCTACCTGGGTCAGGTCGAGTACGACGCCGACCTGTTCGACGCGGGCACCGTCCGGGGCTGGCTGGACGCCCTGGTCGCGGACCTGGCCCGGCAGTTGGAGGTCCCGCTCGCGTGACACCCGGTGGGCGGCGGGGGGGGGGGCGGCCCCGGCCCGCGCCCCCCCCGCCGCCCCCCCCCCCGGCGACCCCCGCGTTGTAAAACTGCAGACTAGTCGGGAGCGAGGGCTGTGTACAAGTGCGTGGGCGACTGCGTCTTCGTCGTCGGCGCCGGCG
>NZ_JBSHBN010000096.1:0-6570 GCF_053612025.1 Kitasatospora sp. NPDC054768 | reverse complement strand
CCCGCTCGGGTCACACCCGGGGGGCCCGGGTGACCGGTACGCCGTCCACCGGGGCCCACCCGTCCGGGACTCCCGGGAACCCAGTGGCGGATCAACTGCCGTCCGGGGCGCCGGTGAACCGGAGGACGCCGTCCTCGATCGGGTCGGAGAGCAGGACCTTCCTGTCGTGCCGGTAGTCCATGACCATCCGCCACCGGAAGTCCCGTCCCTGGCGCGGCATCGCATCCTTCGCGCGCCGGATGTAGCCCGACGGGAGCTCGTCGACGACGCCGTCCCCGGTCGCGTCGGCCGCACGGTCGACGGGCACGGCGACGGTCCGGCCAGTGGCATCCATGTGCTTCAGCAGCCGCACCAGGTAGGCGGCCGGTCTCGATGGTGTCCGTGACCACGGAGGCCCTGCCCTCGCGGAGCACCGTGACGAGGTCGCCGTCGGGCACCGCGCACAGCCGCTCGTGATGCCGTTCAACGGCCTGTCAGGGAGCCGTTTCTGCTGCTGCCGAGTTCTCGGCGGCCACACTCGCCCGCCACTCGTCAAGCAGCTGAAAGAACGCCTCCAGCGGCGGAACCGCACCAGCGTTCTGCTCGATGAACTTGTACCAGCTGAGGCTCAACGGCCAACCGCGCGTCCAGCACAGCCACTGCTGGAACGGGCCGGCCGGATCGAAATCGAACCGCTCGTCGACCCCGTGAATCCGCAGGGCAAGGCCGTACCCCGAGAAAAGCAGGCCCAGGTCGTCCAGCGAGCCGTTGCGCACGAACATGCCGGGCCGCTGCCGCACCTGTTCAAGGACGTCATAGATGTCCCGCCACTCATCGAACGGCTTGGGCTTCGGTCGGTCTCCAAGATCAGCTGACACCCGCCCACTCTACGCTGACGGGCCCGGACGAGTAATGACTTGTCGCACCGGAGAGGGAGATCACATGTCCGCTCACAGGTCGTCGGCGCGCCGGCGCGGGCCGGGCGACAGCTCCGGGGCCGCCGCGGGTCCGGTCAGCCCCGGAAGACCTGCCACGCCGTCGACGAGGCGTCCTCACGCGTCGCCCAGTGATTCAGCGGCAACGCCGGCAGGCCGGCCATCGAGGGGTCGCTCTCCAGCAGGTGCGCGGCATGGACCAGCCTGGGGCCGCCCTTCCACCAGCGCGGCTCGGTCGCCGAGAACGCCTGCCAGTCACCGTCCTCGTCGAGGTGGACACTCACGACGGGCTGCCCGCGACGCACACGCTTCGACACGAACATCGGCTCGTCCGGGCCGAGGGTGTACACCGGACCGCAGTCCTCGTGCGACTCGACGGTCACGACGTCCTCCTTGGCTGATCGGACCCCCATCACAGCACAGGTCCGCCCGGCCGCCTCGGTCGGGGGCGAGCTCCGGCGAGCGCAGCCACCCGGCCCCACCAGGTGACATCCGGTTCGACGGCCCGACTTGAGCGACGGGGTCGAGCCGCCCCGGCCGTGAGCCGTAGGGTTGCCGTGTGACGGATGAGCTGTTGTTCGATACGGCGCAGGCCGGCGGAGGCGGCGGGGCGGGCTGCCCGCGGTGCGAGGAGACGACAGAGCTCACCGTGTTCCGCGAGCGATATCGGCCCGTGCTCCGGGGCCGGGGTGTCGTGCGGTTCCTGGCGGCGGTGGTGCTCCTCGTCCTGGCCGCGAAACCGCTGCTCAGTGGGCACGCTGCGGGCGTGGTGCTGCTCGCCCTCGGCGTGCTCTCCGCCGTGTCGTGTGCGCGGGCCGTGGCACGGGCCCGGTCCGGTGGGCCGGTCGATGTCGTCTACTGCCACCATTGCACCGCCCGGTCCACGAGAACGCCGTGATGATCGAGGCGAACACGTGACGAGGCCACAGGCGTCGGCCGACTCGCGGGCTCCGAGGACCTGAGGACGCGGAGGACCGCGATCAACGCCGGTTGGCTCCGGAAAACCCGTTGGGCGCGGCAGTCCCACCAATGGTAAACATGTGACATGTTACAAGGCACTCACATCACCCTCCGGGCCCGTCACGACGCCGATCTCCCGGTGCTCCTGGCCGAGCTGTACGACGACGTGGCGACCCGCTCGCGGGCCGACTCCCGCCCCTGGCGGCCCATCCCCCCGGGCTCGGCGGACTCCCCGTACGTGGCCACCGGGCCGTCCGACGAGGCGGCGTGCTTCTCCGTGGTCGAGACGGCCTCCGGGGAGCTGGCCGGCGAGGCGCTGCTGTGGGGCATCGACGCCCACAACCGCAGCGCCCACGTGGGCCTCGCCCTGCTGCCGGGCCACCGGGGCCGCGGGCTCGCACCGGACGTCCTGCGGGTGCTCTGCGACTACGCCTTCCCGGTACTCGGCCTGCGCCGCCTGCAACTGGAGACGCTGGCGGACAACGCCCCGATGCTCCGGGCCGCCACCGGCGTCGGCTTCACCGTCGAGGGGCGGCTGCGCCAAGCCGCCTGGGCGTACGGGGAGTTCGTGGACCAGATGGTGCTCGGACTGCTGGCCGAGGAGTGGCGGGGGTGAGCGAGGGCCCGTCCGGGCTTCGGCCCCTCCCGCACGGCTGGACCAACCGCACCGCGGGCGACGGCACCGTCGTGGTGAAACGCTACGAAGGGCCGGACGCCGAGGAGCGGCGCCGGCGCGAGCACCGGCTGCTGACCCTGCTGCACGGGCTGCTGCCGGTTCCCCCGGTGCTCGGCACCGAGCCGGGCGCCATCACGCTCGGCCACCTGCCCGGAGTGCCCGCGCAGGACCTGCTGGACGCCGGGCACGGCGCGCAGGTCCTGGCCGCCTGCGGGCGGGTGCTGCGACGGCTCCAGGCCGTCGATCCCGGCATGGCCGGCGACGGTCCGGCGCGCCCGGGGTCGGTGCTGGTGCACGGGGACTTCGGGCCCAACAACCTGTTGCTGGACCCGGCGACCTTCGCCGTCACCGGCCTGCTGGACTGGGAGTTCGCCCATCTCGGCGAGCCGGTGGAGGACCTGGCCTGGTGCGAGTGGATCGTCCGCATGCACCACCCGGCCCGGGCGGGCGCCCTGCACCACCTCTTCGACGCCTACGGGCAGCCGGTGCCGCCCTGGCCGCGGCGCCGGGCCGCCATGCTCGCCCGGTGCGCCCGGCTGGAGGAGTTCTGCCGCCGGGGCGCCCCGGACGGGCCGGGGGTACGGCAGTGGCAGGAGCGCGGGCGCCTGACGGCGGGCTGGCCGGAGCAGCCGGGGCCGCCCGCCTGACTCCGGCGGGGCGGCGCTCCGGGCCCGCGCGCCAAGGGTCGTGACGAACTGTGAACGGATCTGGCGCCCGCCTTCACCGTTCCGATACGGTCTGGACCAATCAGCGGCCGATCTTCCTCCGGCATCGGTCCGCCGCGCTCCGAAAGCCCCCGGGAGTCGTCATCAGCGCCCAGCCCGTCCCCGTCCCGCTCACGCTTCCGGCGCTCCTGGACCACCGGGCCTCGCTCCATCCGGAACGCACCGCGCTGCTCGTGCCCGGCGGCGGGAGCCTCACCTACGGCCGGTGGCGCGAGCGGGCGGTGCGGGCCGCGCACGGGCTGGCCCGGGCGGGCGTGCGCCCCGGGGACACGGTGGCGCTGCTGTTCACCAACCGGGAGTGGGACGCGTACGCCGTGGCGTTCCTGGCCGCCCACTACGCGGGCGCGGCCGGGCTGGTGATCCGTGAGGACCTGGCCCCGGCCGATGTGGAGCGGCTCGTCGAGGCGGCCGGGGCGCGCTGGGCGGTCGCCGGGAACGGCCCGCGCACCACGCTGCCCACCTTCGCGCTCGACGGCCTCGACGCTCCGCTCGACGCCCCGGACGGCGCTCCGCTCGACCCACCGCTCGGCGCCCCGGACGGGATCGAGCCGCCGCACCGGGTCGCCCCCGGCGACCTGGCCCAGATCATCGGGACCTCCGGCACCACCGGCACCCCGAAGGGCGTCCGGGCCGCGCACGCGAGCCTGACCGCCGGTCTGGTCCTCAACCCCCGGCCCCGCCCGTACGCGCACTCACGGCACGCGGTGCACGCCTTTCCGATCGGCACCAACGCCGCCCAGGCGGTCCTGGTGAACGCGCTGACCGCGCAGCCCACGACGATCTGTCTGCCGCGCTTCGACGCGGAGGAATTCGGGCGGGTGGTCGAGGAGTTCGGCGCGGGCACGGTCTTCCTGGTGCCGTCGATGGCGGTGGAACTGCTGAACTCCGGAACAGCCGCGCGCCGGGACCTCGGCAGCGTCCTGCTGGTCGGTTCCACCGCCGCCGCGCTCCCGCCGGCCGTCGCCGCCGGGCTGAGCGCCGCTCTGCCGAAGGCGACGGTCGTCAACACCTACACCTCGGCCGAGGCCTCCCCCGCCCAGATCTCCGCGATCGTCGACCCCGGCCGCCCCGGCTCGGTGGGCCGCCCGACCGACCCGGCCGACCTGCGGATCCTGGACGAGGCCGGGGAGCCGGTGCCGCCCGGCGGGACCGGCGAGATCTGGCTGCGTCAGCCCGGGCCGCCGCGCGGATACGCCGGGGCGGCCTCCGACGGCGTCTTCCGCGACGGCTGGGTGCGCATGGGCGATCTCGGCAGGCTGGACGGGGACGGCTTCCTCCATCTGGTCGACCGGGAGAGCGACATCGTCAAGTCCGGTGCGCTGAAGGTCTCGACGCTGCGGATCGAGGCCGTGCTGCACGAGCACCCGCAGGTCGCCGACGCGGCCGCGCTCGGTCTGCCGCATCCGGTGATGGGCCAGGTGCCGGTCGCCGCGGTGGTCCCGCTGCCGGGCGGAATCGATCCGGACGGTCTGCGGCTGTTCCTGAGCGAGCGGCTCGCCAGGCCCGAACTGCCGGTGCGCATCCTGGTGTTGGACTCCCTGCCCCGCAACCCGAGCGGCAAGGTGGTCAAGCACGAGCTGCGGACCGCGTTCGACGAGCCCGCCCCGGTGACGGGAAGGGCCCCGGAGACGGAGCGGGAGATCGCCCTGGCCGGCCTGTGGCGGACGGTGCTGGGACGGCCGGTCCGGGCGGTGGAGGAGGAGTTCTTCGCCCTCGGCGGGGACTCGTTCCGCGCGGTCCAGCTGGCCGCCGCGATCTCCGCCGAGTTCGGCGTGGCGGCTCGCACGGCGCTGGTCTTCGAGCGCCCCTCGCTCCGCGCCCAGGCGGCCTGGCTGGAGCGGGCCGAAGCCTCGGCGGCCGGGACGGTGGAGCGGTCCGGGGCCGAGGTGTCGGACTTCCTCCGCTCGCTGCGCGCACAGCCGCACGACCTGCCGCTCACCTCCCAGCAGGAGAACTTCCTGCGCTGGATGGCCGAGGCCCCGGGCCGCAACGTCGGCGCGGTGGCGGTGATGTTCCGGGTGACGGAGGGCCTGCGGACGGACGTCCTGGCCGACGCCCTGCACGAGGCGATCCGCCGCCATCCCGCGCTGCGGACCAGGTTCGTCCCGGTGCCCGGTGCCGAACCGGGGGTGCTGCGGGCCGTCCTGGACGACGAACCGCACGCGGACGTGGTGCTGGTGGAGGCGCCCGGCGCGAGCGACGACGAGGTGTCGGCGCGGCTGGTCGCCGTGCGCGACCGGCTGACGGACGTCGCCGCGGGGCCGATGACCAGGCTGGCCGTGGTGAGCCGCGGGCCGCAGGACCACGTCGTCCTGCTGGCCGTCCACCACCTCGTCAGCGACGGCTGGTCGCTGGGCGTGCTCCTGCGCGAGCTGGGGGTGGCGTACTCGGCGCTGCGCCACGGGCGCCGGGTGCCGGCCGCCCGGCCCGGCCCGGAGTACCGCGAGCTGGCGGAGTGGTCGAACGCCCACTGGCCGGCGTCCCGGACGCACTTCGCGACGGCGCTCGCGGACGCGCCCGCCGCGATCGACCCCTTCCCGGGGCGCCACCACACCGAGGTGGTGCTGAGCGCCGCCCACGCGTTCACGGTGCCCCCGGAGGCGGCGGACGCGCTGCGGGCCAGGGCGGCGGAGCTGGGGGCCACGCCGTTCCTCGCGGTGGCGGCGGTCTGGAGCGGCCTGCTGGCCGCCCGCAGCGGACAGCCGGACCTCGTCCTCATGACGCCGGTGCCCGGCCGGACCAGACCGGAGGCGGAGCGGGCGGTCGGCTGCTTCGTGCAGTCGCTGCTGGTGCGGGTGGACGTGTCGGGCGCGCCGGGCTTCGCCGAACTGCTCGACCGGGTCCGGTCCGCCGCCACGGCCGCGCTCGACCACCAGCTCTACCCGTTCGCGGAGTTCAGCCCGCTGGTGCCGTTCGCGGCCTGGCTGAGGTACGAGAGCTGGAGTGCGCCGGCCCAGCTGCCGGGGGTGGCCTGCGCGGCCTGGGAGCTGCCCCGCAACGCCACCGTGCCGTACCCGCTGCCGGGCGGTGACCGGCACGTCCCGGAGCTGGCGGTCACCGAGCAGCCGGACGGCGCGCTGCGGTGCTGGCTGCGGTACAACGAGCACGCCTTCGAGGCGGCGACGGTGTCGGCGCTGGCCGACGACCTCGCCGCGGCGCTGGCCGGGGCGGCCGGTATCTGACACGAGGAAAGCGGGGGTGCGGCCATCACCGGCCGCACCCCCGGAACGCCCCCGGAGCGCCCTCGGGGCCCGGCTTCCACAGCTGTCTCTTATAAACATCTCAGAGCCCACGA
>NZ_JBSHBN010000095.1:0-37263 GCF_053612025.1 Kitasatospora sp. NPDC054768 | reverse complement strand
GGCGCGGTGGCCGCCGCCCTGCTGGCCGCGACGGCCCCCACGCCCGCTTCAGCCGCCGCGGACACCGCCCCGGTGCCGCGGCTCGACTGGGCGAGCTGCGGGGACGGCTTCGAGTGCGCGAGCGCCCGCGTCCCGCTCGACCACCACGACCCGCGCGGGGCGGGCCTGGACCTCTCCGTCGTCCGGCACCCGGCGAGCGACCCGGCCCACCGGATCGGCTCGCTGTTCTACAACCCGGGCGGCCCGGCCGTGCCCGGCACCGCGGCCCTCCCCGCGATGCTCGACCTCTTCCCCGAGGAGGTCCGCGCACGCTTCGACATCGTCAGCTTCGACCCGCGGGGCACCGGCGGCAGCGCCGGCGTCCAGTGCTTCGAGACCCCGGCGGACGAGCAGGCCCTGCTGGCCGGCACCGCGGCCGGCTACCCCGAGGACACCGTCCAGCAGCGGGCGTGGACCGATGCCTACCGGAGCCTCGGGCGGCAGTGCGGGGCCCGCGACGCCGCCCTGCTGTCCCACGTCTCCACCGCGAACGTCGCCCGGGACATGGACCTGCTGCGCCGCGCGGTCGGCGACCGGCAGCTCAGCTACCTGGGCACCTCGTACGGCAGCTACCTGGGCGCCACCTACGCCAACCTGTTCCCCGGCCGGGTCCGCGCCATGGTCCTGGACAGCGCCATGGACCCGGTGGCCTGGTCCACCGGCCGGAACGGGCAGGCCGCGGTCGAAGGCACCCTCCTGCGCAACGGCAACGACCTGGCCGCCGGCCGGATCCTCGACGCCTTCCTCGACCGGTGCGGTCGGGTCGGCCCGCAGGCGTGCGCCTTCTCCGCCGGGACGGCCACCGCCACGCGCGCCCGGTTCGCCGAGCTGCTCCAGCGGCTGCGGACCCGGCCGGTCGCCGTCTCCGGCACGACCTTCACCGCCGGTTCGGCCCTGGAGACGACGCTCCTCTCGCTCTACGCGGCGAACCCCGTCCCCGGCCTGCCCGGCACGGGCTGGTCCCGGCTCGGCGGCACGCTCCAGGCCCTGTGGACCGCCACCGAGGCACCCGCCGCGCCGCTGCCGCCCGTCTCCCACGCGTCCCCCGACCAGGCGCTCGCGGTGATGTGCTCGGACAGTGCCAACCCGCCGGCCGGTGCCGACTACCCGGCCCAGGCGGCATTCGCCCGCTCCCGTTCCGGCGAGGTCGGCCCGTACTTCGCCTGGGCCGCGGAGCGCTGCGCCGACTGGCCCGTCCGGGACCGCGACCGCTACGACGGCCCGTGGAACCACCGGACCGCCCGGCCGATCCTGGTCGTCGCCGCCACCGGGGACCCGGGCATGCCGTACGAGGGGTCCCGCGCCATGGCCCGGTCGCTCGCCCGCGCCGAACTGCTGACCGTCGACGGTTACGGCCACACCGTCCTGGCCAACCCCAGCGGCTGTGCGGCCCGGTACGAGACGCGCTACCTGATCGACGGCGTGCTCCCGGCGCGCGGGACGGTCTGCGCACCCGACCGGCAGCCCTTCGCGGGCTGAGCCGACCGGTCCGCCCAGCCCCGGCAGCGGGGCCGTGCGGACCTGTCCGCCGTGCGGGCCGTGCGGGCCGTCGGGCGTTCCCTCGCCGACCGTCCCGGCGGAACCGTCAGCCTGCCTCCCGGGCCAGCGACTCCGGTCGCGACAGTGCCCGGCCGCGCTCCCAGGCGCTGCGGAAGCCGTCCGCACCGAGCGCCTCGGCGCAGCCGTCCAGGACGGCGCGCAGCTCCGGGTCGCCCGCGTCATGGGCTCCGCGCAGCGCGTACGCCGCGCCCAGTGCGGCCGCGCCCCGGGTCGGCTCGCCCTGGGCCAGGCAGTACTCGGCGAAGCCCTCCAGCACGTCGGCCCGGACCGGCCGGTCACCGCTGTCCGCGGCCAGCTCCAGCGCCCGGCGGTGCAGCAGGGCGGCCTGCTCGGGCGTGCGGAGGCGAAGCCGGATGCGGCCCAGGCTGGTGTGCAGCAGGGCGAGCAGGTGCCGCCGGGTGGGAGCCGCGGCGTCGGCCGGGGAGAGGCGCTCCAGCCTCCGCACCGTCTCCTGCTGGTCACGCAGCGCCGCCTTCAAGTCGCCGGTCCTTCTGGCGAGTTCACCGAGCGCGTAGCGGGACGCGGCCTGGAGGTGCGGGTCCCGCGCCCGTACGGCGGAGGCCAGCGCGCGTTCCAGGTCGGCCCGGGCCGCGTCCGGCTCGCCGTTCCGGGTCCGCAGCCGGCCGGACAGCAGCAGCGGCAGCGGGGCATCGCCGGCGCCGCCCATCCGGGCGTCGCAGTCGCGGGCCTGGAGGAGCACGGTCAGCGCCTCGTCGGCCGCGCCGGTGACGGACAGCAGCGCGGCCAGCGTGACCAGGGCCATCGCCAGACCCCAGCGGTCACCGAGCGCCCGGAAGCCGTCCACCGCGGCCCGCAGACCGTGTTCGGCCTCCGCGATCCGGCCGGCGCCCAGCTCGATGCGGCCGAGCGCCAGATGGGCGCCGGCCCGGACCCAGGCGTCGGGATGCCCGAGGAACCGCTCCGCCGCCGCGCTCGTGGCCCCGGGCGGCCCGCCCAGGGCCAGCAGGAGTGCCGCCCCGAGCGCGACCGGGTGGTCGGCCTCCAGCGCCGTGACCAACGCCTGCCCCATCGCCTCGGCCGGGGTCGCCGTCCCGTCCGGATCCCGCAGTGGCGCGGTGAGCCCGGAGAGGATCACGCCCAGCGCGTGCGCCTGCTCCAGGCCGGGCGGCGGGGTGTGGCCGTGAGCCGCGAGGACGGCCGTCGTCCACTCACCGGCCTCGTGTCCCTGACCGCGCATCAGCCACGGCCAGACCCGGGCGGCCGCCAACCGCAGCGCGTGCTCCGGCGGGCCGACGGCGACCGCCCGGCGCAGCGCCGCGTCCAGGTTGAGGTGCTTGGCGTCCAGCCGGGCCAGCCGGTTCAGCTGGTCGTCCGTGCGCAACCGGGGTTCGGCGGTCTCGGCGAGGGCGAGGTAGCGGCCCAGGTGCTCGGCGCCGGTCCGGTCCGCCTCCCCGGCCGCGAGGAGCTGTTCGGCGGCGTACTCGCGAATGGTCTCCAGCAGCCGGAACCGCAGCGGCCCGTCGCCCCGGCCGGTGGTCACCACCAGGGATTTCTCGGCCAGGGACGCCAGCAGGTCCTCCACGGCCACCACGTCCGGTGCCGGACCGCCCGGCCAACGGCCGGAGCAGACCAGGTGGGCGTCGGACAGGAGAGCCCCGCCGGCGAACACCGACAGTCGCCGCAGCAGGACGCGTTCGTCCTCGTCGAGCAGGTCCCAGCTCCAGCCGATGACGGCGCGCAGCGTGCGATGCCGGCCGGGGGCGGCGCGGGGGCCCCGGTCCAGCAGCCGGAGCCGGTCGTGCAGCCGCGCCGCGAGGTGCCCGGGGCCGAGGGAACGCAGTCGTGCCGCCGCCAGCTCCAGGGCGAGCGGGAGGCCGTCCAGTTCCCGGCAGATCCGGACGACGGGCTCGACGGTGTTCCGGTCGAGGGTGAAGTCCGGGGCCGCCGCGGCGGCCCGTTCGGCGAACAGGGCGACGGCGGGGTGGGCGAGCGCCTCCTCCGCGGTGGTGGCCGGCGGGGGTACGGCGAGCGGGGGTACCGGCCAGAGGGTCTCGCCGGTCAGCCCGAGCGGTTCCCGGCTGGTGGCCAGCACGGTGAGGCCCGGCACGGCGGTCAGCAGTCGGTGGGCCAGCCGGGCCGCGGCCTCGACCACGTGTTCGCAGTTGTCCAGGACGAGCAGGGTCTCGCGGCCCTCCAACGCGCGGACGATGCGGTCGACCGGATCGCCGGCCGGGGTGCCGACGGGCAGTCCGTCCGCCGGCACTCCGGAGTCCTGCGGCGGACGGACCGCCGTCAGGACGGCCCGGGCCACCGCGTCGGGGGTGCTGACGGCGGGGGCGTTGACGTCGGGGGCGCTGACCTCGGCCAGTTCCGCCAGCCGTACGTCGATTCCGGCGGGCGTGGCGGCCGCGACCGCGACCGCCAGCCGGGTCTTGCCGACGCCGCCCGGCCCGGTGAGCGTCACCAGGCGCGACCGGCCGAGCCGCTCCCGGATCGCCGTGACCGCGTCGTCGCGGCCGACCAGGCCGGTCAGCCAGGTGGGCAGCGCGGCGCGTCCGGCCGGGCTGCCCACGGGCGCGGGGGCAGGTCCTGACCTCGGCGGCTCGGCGCCGGACAGCACCCGCAGGTGGACGTCCCGCAGTTCGGCGGACGGGTCGGCGCCCAGTTCGCCGGCCAGCGCCCGCCGGGTGCGCTCGAACACCTCCAGCGCCGCGGCCTGCTGCCCGTTCGTCTCCAGCGCGCGCATCAGACGGGCTGCGGCCCGCTCGCGCAGCGGGTGGGCCGCGCAGAGTTCGGTGAGCTCCGCGACCAGCCCCGGTACCCGGTCGGCCGCGCCGAGCGCGAGGACTGCGTCCGCGTGGTCCTCGGCCGCCGACAGCCGCAGTTCGGCCAGCCGGGCCGCCGGTGCGGCGGCGAATCCGGCGCCCTCGGCGTCCGTGAACGGCGCCCCGCGCCACAGCTTCACCGCCTCGCCCAGCACGGTGGCCGCCTCGGCGAACCCGCCCGCTGCCAGCGCCGCCCGCCCGGCCGTCACGCGCTGCTCGAAGTCCCAGGCGTCCACGCTCGCCCGGGGCAGGTCGAGCAGGTACCCGGCGGGATGCGAGCCGATCACCGTCCGGTCCGCCCCCAGCGCCCGGCGGAGCCGGGAGACCAGGGACTGCACGGCGCCGGCGGGCTCGTCCGGTGGCGTGTCCCCCCAGAGGTCGTCGACCAGCCGCTCGCGGGTGACCACCCGCCCGGGATCGAGGGCCAGTCGGACCAGCAGCAGCCGCAGTCGCGCCCCGCCGACCTCGACGGTGCGCCCGTCCTCTCCTCGTACGACCTGAAGAGGCCCCAGAACCTTGATCCGCATGCCGCCCGTCCTCGCTCGGCCCCGCCCGACAAACAAGATCATTATCCTGGGGCCCGGAGGCAGATCGGGCCCGGGGGCGAGTTCGGGCGGGGGCCGACCGGGGACCGTCGGGTGAGCCGTGCGGGCGCTGCCCGGCTACGGGCGGACGCGGGGCCGGCCGAGGACGTAGCTGCGCAGGTCGATGTCCTCGGGCAGGGCGGGCGCGGTGCCGGGGAGGGCGACGGCGCCGACCGCGACGATGAACGTCCTGGTCACGGCGTCGCTCCCCTTCTTGGTCCGCGGGGCCTGGAAGAGCAGGTAGCGGGCCAGCAGGTAGTCCTCGGTGGTGAGGCGGGGGCGGGCCAGGAGGTCCAGGGCGGCGGCGTGCAGGACGGCGCCGTCCCGGGGCGCGGGGGTGGCGGTGTAGATCGGCGTGCCGCCGCTCTCGATCCAGGAGGTGTCGAGGCCGCGGGCCGCGTACCGGGCGACGAGTTCGGCGTCGGTGCGGCGGGCGGCGTCGCCCCGCAGGAGGCGGTTGCCGGCGATCCGCCGTCCGTCCGGCAGGAGCACCCGGTTCTGGAGGATGTCGCCCGTGACGCCCTCGGCGGCGAAGCGCCGCTCGGCGAGACGGCCGTAGCGGAGCATGGCGTCCCAGGCCGGGGTCGCGCGGCCGCCGGTGTAGGTGCGGGTGGTCCGGTCCCATCGGGCGCCCTCGCGCAGACGGCCGACCTCGCCGAGGCGGTCGTAGTTGGTGTCGCCCTCCCGGATCGGGGTGCGGAAGCGCTCCGGGTCGAAGGCGGTGCCGGCGATGCCGGGAGGCGGGCCCATCGTGACGGCGAGGCGGTAGCGCCAGTCGACCAGCCGCGCGTGGACGGTGGCCAGCGCGGCGACCCGGGCGGGCCGGTCCGCGGCGGTCTCCCACATCCGGGCCAGCAGGCCGGCCGCTTCGGTGGCGGCGTCCGCCTGCCCGGTGGCGAAGGCGCGGGCCGTGGCCTGTCCGGCGGGGTCGGCGAAGCGCAGCGCGAGCGGGCTGGTGGGGAAGTCTCCGGGGGTGATCCGTGCGGTGGGCACGACTCTCTCCTGGACGCTCCGCTTGTCACCCGGCAACGACGACCTCCAAGTCGGGCCTGACCATGGCCCGTTCATCGTGTCATCACGCTCTGCCGGGTGCTGGGGAATCCGCGCAAGTCCCGTTCGGCACATCGGCCGGACGCCGCCCGTGGCGGTCGATCAGGGCGGCGCCGTGCCCCGGAGGCAAATGTCCGGACAATGGCTTGCGGTCCGCGGCGGGTCCGACCTAGCTTAATGTCCGTACATTTCGCCAGGGAGGGTCCACTTGATAACCAGGCATCACCGGATCGTGATCATCGGCGGCGGGACCGCGGGGATCTCGGTCGCGGCCCGGCTGCGCCGCGCCGGCCAGCGGGACGTCGCGGTGCTCGATCCGAGCGGTCATCACTACTACCAGCCGCTGTGGACGCTGGTCGGCGGAGGCCGGGCGCCGCTGGCGGAGAGCATCCGGCCCCAGGCGTCCGTCATGCCGAAGGGCGTGCAGTGGATACGCCGCGCCGCGGTCGCCGTCGACCCCGAGGCCCGGGAGGTGGCGCTGGACGACGGCGGCACGGTCTCCTACGACCACCTCGTGGTCTGCCCCGGCATCCAGCTGGACTGGGACCGGATACCGGGTCTGGAAGCCGGGCTCGGCCAGGACGGACTGTCCAGCAACTACCTGCCGCAGCACGCCCCCGCGACCTGGCGCTTCATCCGCGGGACCCGCTCCGGCAGCGCGGTGTTCAGCATGCCCGCGGGAGCCATCAAGTGCGGCGGCGCCCCGCAGAAGATCGCCTACCTGGCCGCCGACCACTGGCGCAGGGAGGGCGTGCTCGGCAGGATCGACGTCCACCTGGTGATCCCCGGCACCGCCATCTTCGGCGTCCCGGAGTTCGCCCGCGTCCTCGAAGGCGTGGTGCGCCGCTACGGCATCAAGGTCCACTACGGGAGCGAGGTCACCGAGGTGCGCCCGGAGGCCCGCGAGGTGGTCGTCACCGATCTGGGGACCGGGGGCAGGACGACCCTGCCGTACGACGTCGCCCACCTGGTGCCGCCGCAGAGCGCCCCGGACTGGATCAAGCGCGGCCCGCTCGCCGGCGCGGACGACCCGGGCGGCTACGTCGAGATCGACAAGTACACCATGCGGCACGTCCGTTACCCCGACGTGTGGGCGCTCGGTGACGCCGGATCCTCCCCGAACTCCAAGACCGGTGCCGCGGTGCGCAAGCAGGCCCCGGTGCTCGTCGAGAACCTCCTCGCCACCCTCGACGGCCGCGAGCCCGAGGCCGCGTACGACGGATACGCCTCCTGCCCGCTGACCACCGCCCGCAACAAGATGCTGCTCGCCGAGTTCGACTACAGCGGGCGGCCCGCCCCGTCGATCCCGGTGATCAACACCGTCCGCGAGCGCACCGACATGTGGTACCTCAAGCGGCGCGGGCTGCCGTTCCTCTACTGGAACCTCATGCTCCGCGGGCTCGCCTGACCCTCGCGGTCACGCACCCCCGGGCGCCCGCGCGCCCCGGATCTCCTGTACGGCCCACCACTCGGGCCTCCCGCCGTCGCGGCCCTTCGCGCGCCCACGGCGTGCTGCCGGGCGACATCCCGCCCGTACCCACACCCGCCCGCACCCGCCCGTACCCACGCCCCGCCCTCAAGGCCGCGGGGCGCAGCCACCCTCCACCCTCAGGAGCCCCGGATGACGACGCCCGCCGGACCACTGGTCTTCGTGCAGTTCTACCTCGACTGTCTCTCCCACGCCTCGTACCTCGTCGGTGACCGCACCACCGGCCGGGCCGTCGTGGTCGACCCCCAGCGCGACGTCCGCGAGTACCTCGCCGCCGCCGAACAGCACGGACTGACCATCGAGCGGGTCATCGAGACCCACATCCACGCGGACTTCCTCTCCGGTCACCTGGAACTCGCCGAGCGCACCGGCGCGCGCATCTCCTACGGCTCCGCCGCCGTGCTCGACTTCGACACCGACCCCCTGGGCGACGGCGAGCGGATCGGACTCGGCGAGGTCGACCTGGAGATCCTGCACACCCCGGGCCACACCCCGGAGTCGATCTGCGTCGTCGTGCGCGAACACGCCGGTGACGCCGTCCCGTTCGGTGTGCTCACCGGCGACACGCTGTTCATCGGCGACGTCGGCCGCCCCGACCTGCTCAGCTCGCGCGGCCGGTCCGCCGAGGAGATGGCCCGCCTGCTGTACCGCTCCACCCGGGCCCTGCTGACCCTCCCCGACGACACGCGCGTCCACCCGGCGCACGGCGCCGGCTCGGCCTGCGGCAAGAACCTCTCCACCGAGCTGAGCTGCACGATCGGCAACCAGCGCCGCGGCAACTACGCCCTGGCCGACATGACCGAGGACGAGTTCGTCGCCGTGGTGACCGCCGGCCAGCCCGCCGCGCCGGCCTACTTCGCGTTCACCTCGGTGCGCAACCGCCAGGCCCGTCCGGTCCTGGACGAGGACACCCCCGTCCCGCCGCTCACCCCGGAGGCGTTCCTCCAGGCCCGGGCGGGCGGCGCCACCGTGCTGGACACCCGGGATCCGGAGGCGTTCGCCGCCGCCCACCTGCACGGCGCGGTCAACATCCCCCTCGGCGGCCGGTTCGCCGAACTCGCCGGCCAGGTGCTCGACGCCCAGGACGCCGTCATCCTGTGCGGCGACCCGGACACGGCGACCGAGGCCCGGACCCGCCTGGCCCGGATCGGCTTCGACCGCGTCCTGGGCGCCCTGGGCACCGCCGTCGAGGCGATCGACGCCGCGCACCTGACCTCGGTCGCGCGCGTGGACGCCGACGACCTCGTCCGCTCCCTCGCCGGTCAACTCGTCGAGGGCGAAGCCGACTTCATGCTGCTGGACGTACGCGGCCCGGGCGAGACGCAGGACAAGGGCACCCTCCCCGGCGCCCGGCTCCTCCCGCTGCCCGAACTGCTCGCCCGCCTGGGCGAACTGCCGACCGATCAGCCGCTGACCGTGATCTGCGCGGGCGGCAACCGCTCCTCGGTGGCCGCGTCCGTGCTGCGCGCCCGCGGCTTCGAGGCCGTCGACCTGCGCGGCGGCTTCGCCGCCTGGAACGGCGAGGTCGTGCGCCCCGCCGACCGGGCCGCGGACGGCGTCACGGCGTGAGCGTCCTGATCACCGCTCTGCTCTGTGGAGCCGTGGTCGGCGTCGCCCTCGGCGCGCTGGGCGGCGGCGGGGGAGTGCTCGCGGTCCCGGCCCTGGTGTACCTGCTGGGCCTGTCGCCCTCCGACGCCGGGACCACCAGCCTGGTCATCGTCACCGCCACCTCCGTCACCGCGCTGACCCGCCACGCGGGCAGCGGCACCGTCCAGTGGCGCACCGGCGCACTGTTCGCCGCGGCCGGCGTGCTTCCCGCCATCGGGGCGTCCGTGCTCGCCCACCGCATCCCGCAGCCGGTGCTGACCTCCGCGTTCGCCGTCCTGGCCGCGCTGGCCGCCGCGGTGATGCTGCGCGGCGCCCGAAGCGGCGCCCGAAGCGCGCGGCGCGTGCCGGCCGGGGCGGCCCGGGAGGGCGGGGAGGGCGGGGAGGCCGCGGACGGCGGCGCCGCTCCGTCCACGAAACCGGCCGGCCGGGACGGGCACCTGAGCACGGTCGCGGCCGGCGCGGGCCTCGGGGCGGTGACCGGCCTGCTGGGAGTCGGCGGCGGCTTCCTCGCGGTGCCCGCGCTGGTGTCGGTGCTCCGGCTGCCGATGCGCAAGGCCGTCGGTACCAGCCTGGTCGTCATCGTCGTCAACTCGGTGGTCTCCCTCGGCACCCGCCTGACGGTCACGGACATCTCCGTCGACCCGGCGGTCTTCGGACCGTTCGTGGGCGCCGCCGTCCTCGGCGCCTGGGACGGCAAGCGACTGGCGGCCAAGCTCTCCGGCGCGGCACTGCAGCGGGCCTTCGCCGTCGTCCTGCTCGCGGTGGCCGCCTTCATGCTGATCGGCGCCCTCGCCTGACGGCCTCCGCGTGAGCGCGGCGACCGCTGCCCGGACACCTCGGGTCCGGACGGCGGTCGCCTTCCGCCGGTCGCCACCCGGCGATGCCCGGCAGGCACCGATTTTGTGCTGTTCCCCCGAAGGTACGTACATTCACCTCGTGTCCCGCACCACCCACCCGACCCCTGACTCCCAGGAGGGCGCCGTGACCTCCGCGCCCGGTCCCGGTCCCGGTCCCCGGCCCCTCACCCGGGCCGCGGGCAGTCCGCTCTGGGCGCAGCTGCGCGCCGACCTGCTGCGCCGGCTCGACGAGGGCGAGTTCCACGACGTCTTCCCCGGCGAGCACGACCTCGTCGCCGAGTACCGGGTCAGCCGGCACACGGTCCGCGAGGCCCTGCGCAAGCTCCGGGAGGAGGGCCTCGTCACCGCTCAGCGCGGCAGGGCCTCGCGGTTCACCGCGAGCCGCCCCCTGGAGCAGGACATCGGTGAGGCGTACAGCCTGTTCCGCTCCGTCGAGGAGGTCGGTGCCGTCCAGCGCAGCGTCGTGCGCGCGCTCGACCGGCGCGCCGACGGCGTCATCGCCGCCCGCCTGGGGCTGGAGGAGTCCACGCCGCTGGTCTACCTCGAACGTGTCCGCCTGGCGGACGAGGAGCCGCTGGCCGTCGACCGGATCTGGCTTCCCGCGGACCTGGCCCACCCGCTGCTGGACGTCGACTTCACCCACACCTCGCTCTACGACGAGCTCGAACGCCACTGCGGCCGCAGCATCCGCGGTGGCTGGGAACGCATCCGCGCGGTGGTCCCCGGCCGGGGGGAGCGCATCCTGCTCGACTGCCCCGCGACCACCGCGCTGCTCGCGATCGACCGGCTCGGCCGCGACACCGACGGGCGTCCGATCGAGTGGCGGCAGACGCTCGTCCGGGCGGACCGCTTCGCCGT
Source organism: Kitasatospora sp. NPDC054768 (assembly GCF_053612025.1). Classification (NCBI taxonomy): domain Bacteria; kingdom Bacillati; phylum Actinomycetota; class Actinomycetes; order Kitasatosporales; family Streptomycetaceae; genus Kitasatospora; species Kitasatospora sp. NPDC054768. The sequence goes on along the minus strand of NZ_JBSHBN010000095.1, from coordinate 26,432 downwards.
CGCCGCCGCGTTCACCGCGCACGACTACCGGCTGGGCGCCTCGGTCCAGACGCCCTGACGGAACCGTACGCGACGGACAGGAGTTCGACCCCGACGGCGAGTCGGTGCTCTCGACCCGCGCGGTCGCCGCCGGTGTCCGTCGGCCGCGACCTGAGTACGGCCACGCAGGCCGCTTCGGTCATGGCCGGTCTGTGGTGTCCGGCGGACTCTCCGGCCACACTTCGAACGCCTGGGAGAATCCCGCCGGGGGTCCAGTGCGGAAACGGGCGCGGATCAGCGCCGCGACCTTGGCCACGGCGTCGGCTCTGCCACCGAGCTCCACCTTCACCGGGCCGGAGCCGGCATCTGCGCGGGCAACCGGTCGGGCGGGGGTCTCCGCGATCGGCGCCGACGTGTCCACCTGCCAGCGGGTGTGGACCACCTGATCGGCGAGGGAGACATAGTCCCTCGCGGAGCCAGGACCAGGGACGGCGATAAGCCCGAACGACTGCCCCACCGTGTCGGCGACGACGTTCGCCACCGGTGGCGCACCGGAGATCGACATGTGCACCATGACGCTCGGTTCCCGTGAGGCACTGGCACCGGTCATCGCTCTCCTCGGAGGTCGGATCTCCTCCAAGGGTCTGCCAGTTCCGGGCCTCCCGCATCTCTTCGGGGAGGGAGCCCCGCCCCGGTGGGTGGCGTCCGGCGGGTCGACGCCGACCTCATCGCCTGCGGGCGCGACAACCACGCCGCTTCGCGCGCGGTTGGACTTCCTGGCCTCGGGATGTTCTGCGGTGTAACGTTTTGATCAAGCAGTCGTGGTTCCGAAGTTCTCGCCCGCGGTTACCCGCCGTGGGCGTTCTCATTGCTCAATGCCTCTCCGGACCAAGGCGATCATCTCCGGGCCCGCACCCGTGGGACCCGATCAGTCCCCGCGAAGGAGAAGAGCATGGCCACCGGCACCGTGAAGTGGTTCAACGCCGAGAAGGGCTTCGGCTTCATCGAGCAGGACGGCGGCGGCCCCGACGTGTTCGCCCACTACTCGAACATCGACGCCCAGGGCTTCCGTGAACTCCAGGAGGGTCAGAAGGTGACCTTCGACGTCGTGCAGGGCCCGAAGGGCCCGCAGGCGGAGCGCATCCGCCTCGCCTGACCCCTTGCACATGAGCGGGCGCCCCGTACGGAATCCGTGTGCGGGGCGCCCCCGTCTCCGCCGACAGCGAACCCACACCCTTCCCGGCGCGACGGCGACGATCACGGCGTCCGGAGCCGTCCACTCCCACCAGTACGGGATCAACCACCACTTCTCGTGCCCCCGGACACCCGCTTCGGGCAGGATGCCGTTCCTGGTCGGATTCCACCGGGGCGATGCCGACCGTCCGGCGTATGCATCCGCCTGTTGAGGATTTCCGATGAATCGTCAAAGCTGGTGGCGGCAAGGGGAACCGGTCGCTCCGGATGCTGTGACCGGACCGGCCCGCGGCCTCACAGCCGGTCGTAGACGGCGGACAGGCGCTGCAGCACCTCGGCGGCCCGGTCGAGGGCGGCGTCGTCGTAGTCGTCCAGATCGGTGTGCAGGGCCTCGGCCAGCGCGTTCTGGCGCTGGTCGTGCCGGGCCCGGCCGGTGTCGGTGAGGGCGACCAGGACGGAGCGCTTGTCCTCGGGCTGGCGGGTGCGGGTGACGTAGCCGGCCGTGACCAGGCCGTTGACCAGCTGGGTGGTGGCGGCGCCGGTGGTCTCGGTGGCGGCGGCGAGCCCGCTGATGGTGAGGGGCCCCTGTTCGGCCAGGGTGCGCAGGGCCCGGGCGTGGGTGAGGGAGAGTGCGCCCGGGGTGCGGGTGGCGCGTCCGCGCAGCCGGGCGTCGGCGGCGCTGAGCCGGTAGGCGGCGCGGGCCAGGCGGTCGAGTGCCCGGGCGCGGTCGTCGGTGGGTGGCGTCTCGGCCATGGTCGGTCCTCCTCGGCGGGTTGACAGCAGCCTAGCCTCAGTACTTAATAGCTAAGTACTTACTCATTAAGTGCTTAGCCAAATGCTGAGCGGATCCCCAGGAGGACACCCATGACCATCCGTTCGACCGGCCAGACCTGGGCCCTGGACACCGCCCTCGCCCAGGGCGGCTTCGACGCGCTGCACCCCGAGGCCGTCGGGACCATGGAGCAGCTGGGCCACGACCACACCGACTTCGCCAAGGTCTTCGCGCTGGTCAGGAGTGGCGCGATGCTGCCCAAGGCGTGGGCGACGGTGGCCGGCCAGGCCGAGGAGCGCGCCGCCCACCACGAGCGCGGCGGGTTCGCGCAGACCGCCGCCGACCTCTACCTGCGGGCGGCGGTGATGTGGGGCCGGGCGCAGTACTCGATCTTCGACGCGGCCGACCCGCGCAAGACGGCCATGCGCCGGCGTGCCGATCACTGCGTGGAGCGCCTGGGCGCGCTGCGCGACGGCCGGGTGCGGCGGGTGGAACTGGACTTCGAGGGCTCGCGGATCTTCGCCCTGCTGCACCTGCCGGCCGGGTCGGTCGAGAACGCGCCGGCCGTCATCCTCGGCCCCGGGATGGACATGATCAAGGAGGACTACATCTGGGCGGCCGAGCGCTACTACACCTCGCGCGGCATGGTCGCGCTGTCCATCGAGGGGCCGGGCCAGGGCGAGAGCCGCGCCGGCGGACTGACCGTCGACCTCGGCAACTACGAGCGGGCGATCGGCCGTTACCTCGACCACTTGGCCGCGCTCCCGGAGGTGGACGCCGAGCGGATCGGCATGTTCGGCATCTCGATGAGCGGCTACTGGGGATCCCGGGCCGCCGCCACCGACCGTCGGCTGGCCGCGCTCGCCGCCTTCGAGGCCGTCACCGGGGACTTCGCGACGATCTTCGAGCGCGCCCAGCCGACCTTCAAGAACAACTACATGTTCATGGCCGGGTACACCGACGAGGAGGCCTTCGACCGTGACCTGGCCCGGCGGATGCCGCTGGGCGACCTGGTGGCCGACATCACCTGCCCGGTGCTGTACGGGATCGGCGAGTTCGACGAGCTCACCGACCTCGGCCAGGCGCTGGAGAGCTTCGAGCGGGTCCGGGCGCCGAAGGAACTGCGGGTCTACGAGGACGAGTTCCACCCGCTCGGGGGAGTGGCGGCCGAGGTCTTCCGGTTCGGGGCGGAGTGGCTGCAGCGGGCCCTCGCCGGCGAGTTCGCCGACCCCGGACGGGACGTGCGCCACTACGTCCACCGCGACGGCCGCACCACCGACGGCAGCGCCGACCCCACCTGGTGGCTCGGCGGCGCCCCGACCGCGCTCACCGACATCCGGCACGCCCGGGCGAGCCGGGGCTGAGCCCTGCGGGCGCCGCCGCCACGGGGCGCCGCCCGGGGGTGCCGACGCTCAGCCGCCGGCACCCCCGGGCGCCCCGCGGTGCGCCCGAGACCGTGTCGCGCCTACACGAAGGTCATGGCGGCGCCGACGGTCGCGTTCAGGCCGGCCGCGACCCACGGATCGGGGGACGGGCCGCGGACGGGGCCGAAGTGGACGACCCGGGGGCCGTTGGTGCCGCAGGCCGGGTAGCCGTCGACGTCCGAGATGGCCACCGAGCTGCCGGGGTTGGAGAAGCCGGTGGCGCTGATCGTCTCGGTGCTCTGCCACAGGCCCGCGGAGGACAGGTGGGCGAGGGTGATGGAGCCGTCGACGGCGACGTAGCCGACGGCGGTGCCGGCCGCGTTCCTGGCCGCCGAGACGACGGCGCCGTCCGGGACGCTGCCCGTCGGGGCGGTGGTGTTCGCCTGGAGGGAGCCGATGCGCCCGGCCCCCGCGCCGACCGTCGCCAGGTTGAGCCGTCCGTCACGGCCGGCGAAGAACACCGACACGGTGCCGGAGGTGGTGCCGGGGGCCACCGCGATGCCGCCGCCCGGTCGGGCGCTGCCCGCCGGGGCGACGGTGTAGCTGGTCAGCCCGCCGGTGGCCTGCGACGTCCAGCCGACGGTCACCCCGCCGCTGTCGCCGACCGTGAAGATCCCGGCGCGGCCGGTGACGGCGAAGGAGGCCGCCTCCGAGGACGGAAGGGCGGGGGCGGGGAGCTGGCGCCAGTCCACGGTCATCGGGAGGCACGCGTCGTTGAACTGCGGGACCGCCGGTGCCGCCGCCGCTGTGGCGCCCGTCCAGGTGCCGGTGACCAGGGTCAGCCGGGTGCCCGCCCACGCGGCGGTGATCCGCCCGCCGGGCTCGGCCGTGGCCGGGCCGCTGATCGAGAACGGCGCCGAGCCAGGGTTGTCCGCGCAGTACTCGTACAGCGAGCCGTCCGTCGCGGTGAAGTAGACCGCGGGCCGGTGACCGGGGGTCCGCACCGCCGCCACCCGCGCGCCCGGCGGGGCGAGCGAGGCCGGCCCGCGCCGAGCGGCCGTGCTCCAGCTGCCGGCGGTGTCCGAGTACTGGTAGCTCCACAGGCCCCCGTCGTCCCCGATGTAGTACGCCTCCGCCTCGCCGCCCGCCGCCGCGGCGGACGGCACCGGACCGGCCAGCAGCGCGGCCGCGGCCAGGGCCAGCAGGCTGAGCAGCGCCCGTAGCCGGTGCGCCGGCGGTCTGTGCGCTTCGCCGTTCGTCATGGCTCGTTCCTCTCCAAATAGGCTGTGAGGCAGGCAGTTTGACAGGGCGTCGGCCATGCTTCCAGGGGGCGGGAGAGGTGAGGTGGCAGCCTCCCGCCGTCGATCCGGCACCGGCCCGGCCCGGCGGTCGTCCGACAGGCATCCGCCCGGGGCGGAACCCGCCCTGGCCGGTCGGGGCACGAGGAGCAGGACGGCCCGTCCCGGCGGACCTGTGAGGCGCCCGCCTGCTCCTCGGCGATTCGGACGACCGCAGGCGGCAGCCGGGCCCCGCGCCGCCCGTGCGGCCCTGGGCCCCGGCGGCTGTGGAGGCACGGCCGAGGGCCCGGTACTAGGCTGAAGGCCGAGGCGGCGTCCGGCCGAGGATGGTGCCACTGCCTCGGAACTCCTCTCAGCCGTCGGACGACGGGAGACCGGTATGAACGACCGCGCCGAAAGCTGATCCGGGCCGATGCGCGCAGCGGACGGCCATGACGCCGCGGGTACGGACCCGGGCGGACCCGGGCAGGAGCGGCCGCCGCGGGGCGGCCTGCGCTCGCGGCTGCGGGTGCACAGCGTCGCCGGCCAGGTGTTCGTGTGTCTGCTGGTCGTGGTGGCGCTGCTGGTCGGAGCCGCGCTGACGACGCTCGTCCTGCAGGCCCGGAGCTACGCCACGGGCGTGGCCGCGGGCCGTACCCGTGCCGCGGCCGTCGCCCTGGCGCAGGCCCCCGGTGTGGTGAGCGCGATGGACGGCCCCGATCCGACCGCGGTGCTGCAGCCGCTGGCCGACAAGATCGTGATGCAGGGCGGCTTCGACTACGTCGTGTTCGCCAACCCGGAGGGGATCCGCTACACGGCCCAGACCCCCGACCTGATCGGGAAGCATGTGATCGGCCCGTTCGCGCGCTCCCTCATGGGGCCGACCACCGACAGCTTCCAGACGCCCGTCGGGCGGGTCGTGGAGTCCGGAGCGCCGGTCACCCGACCGGACGGCTCGGTCGCCGGAGCGGTCGGGGTCGGAATCACCGTCGCGCACGTGGGCACGGCGGTGAGCCGCCAGCTGCCGCTGCTGTTCGGCGGAGCGGCGGTCGCGCTCGCCGTCGGCATGGGCGGGGCGCTGCTGGTGCGGCGGCGGCTGCGGCGCCAGACGCACGGCCTGGGCCCGGCCGAGATGACGCGGATGTACGAGCACCACGACGCGGTGCTGCACGCGGTCCGCGAGGGCGTGCTGATCGTCGGCGGGGACGGACGGGTCCTGCTGGCGAACGACGAGGCCCGGCGACTGCTGGAGCTGCCGCCCCGGGTGGAAGGGCGGCCGGTCGACGAACTCGGGCTCGACCCAGGACTGGCCGGGCTGCTGGCCTCCGGGCGCACCGCGACCGACGAGGTGCACCGGGCCGGGGACCGGCTGCTCGCCGTCAACAACCGCCCCACCGCACCGTTCGGCGGCGGGTCCGGCAGCGTCGCGACCGTCCGGGACACCACCGACCTGCGGGCACTGGCCGGGCAGGCCGAGGCGGCCCGGGCCCGGCTGCAACTGCTCTACGACGCGGGGCTGCGGGTCGGTACCACCCTGGACGTGACACGGACCGCGCAGGAGCTGGCCGACGTGGTGGTTCCGCGGTTCGCGGACTACGCGACGGTCGACCTCGCCGAGCCCGTGCTGCGCGGCGAGGAGCTGTACCCGGACCTCGGCATCGAGCACGGCCCGCGACTCCACCGCGCGGCCACCGGCGGGCGCGGCGAGGACTGGCCGTTCATGCCCGTGGGCACGGAGCTCAGCCCGCTCCCCGGTGCCCCGCAGGAGACCGCCCTGAAGACCGGGCCCGCCGCGCTGGCCGACGACCTGCGCCATGAGCAGGCCCGGCGGGCGGGCGCCCCGGAGGCCGCCGACCGGGTGTTCCCGGACGGGATGCACTCGCTGATCACCTCGCCGCTGCGGGCGCGCGGCCTGACCCTGGGCACGGTCAACTTCTGGCGGGCGGGTGAATCCGCGCCGTTCGACGACGAGGACCTCTCCGTCGTCGAGGAACTGGTGGCCCGCACGGCGATCTGCGTGGACAACGCCCGCCGCTACACCCGTGAGCACAGGATGGCCGAGACGCTGCAGCGCAGCCTGCTGCCCCGGGGGCTGCCCGAGCAGAGCGCCATGGAGGTGGCCTACCGCTACCTGCCCGCGCTGCGCGGGGTCGGCGGGGACTGGTTCGACGTCATCCCGCTGCCCGGCTTCCGGGTGGCCCTGGTCGTCGGCGACGTCGTCGGCCACGGCCTGCACGCCGCCGCCACCATGGGCCGGCTGCGCACCGCCGTGCTCAACTTCTCCGCCCTCGACCTGCCCCCGGACGAACTGATCGCCCGCCTCGACGAGCTGGTCACCCGACTCGACCAGGACGAGGAGGCCGGGACGGCGGAGGAGGGCAAGAACGCGCCCGTCACCGGGGCGACCTGCCTGTACGCGATCTACGATCCGGTCTCCGGCCAGTGCAGCATGGCACGGGCCGGGCACCCCCCGCCCGCGCTGGTCCACCCCGACGGCGGTGTGGAGTTCGCCGACCTGCCGGCCGGCCCGCCGCTCGGTGTGGGCGGACTGCCCTTCGAGACCACCGAGCTGCGGCTGGAACCCGGAACCGCGCTCGTCCTCTACACCGACGGGCTGGTCGAGAACCGCGACCGCGACCTCGGCACCGGGCTCGACGAGCTGCGCCGGTCGCTGACCGGCGCCCAGGACCACCGGTCCCCGGAGGACACCTGCCGGGCCGTGTTCGACGCGCTGGTCCCACCGCGGCGCAGCGACGACATCGCCCTCCTCGTCGCGCGCACCCGGCTGCTCGATCCGGACCGCGTGGCCGTCTGGGACGTGCCGTTCGACTTCGCCGCCGTGTCCCGCGTCCGCAACGAGTGCGTCGAGCGGCTGACGGCCTGGGGACTGGAGGAGCTGACCTTCACGGCCGAGCTGATCCTCAGCGAGCTGATCACCAATGCCATCCGCTACGGCGCCGAGCCGATCCGGGTGCGGCTGCTGAAGGACAGCAGCCTGGTCTGCGAGGTCTCCGACGGCAGCAGCACCGCCCCCCACCTGCGCTACGCCGCCACCACGGACGAGGGTGGCCGGGGCCTGTTCCTGGTGGCGCAGCTGGCCGAGCGGTGGGGCACCAGGTACACGGCCCGGGGCAAGGTCATCTGGTCCGAGCAGCCCCTGACCGCGCCCGAGTACCGGTTCGAGGCGCTGTTGGCGTGACACCGGGAGTGGTTCGCGTCGGACGGTTACGGTGCCATCCGTGCACGCAGGACGGTTCGGGTGCTGGTCCGCTCAGGGGGCCGCGGTCAGCCCTGCCGAGGCGCCGCCGCGGCTCAGCACGACCGTCCGGATGTGCTCCAGGGCCCGGGCGTAGTCGCCGCGGCCTGGGGCGTGGTGGACGGCCTCGGTCAGGTCGAGGACCCGGTAGGGCGGGCCGAGGTCCGTCAGCTGCGGGACGAACTCGGCCTTGGTGACGGCCCATCGCTGCCCGGGCCGGGGCGGCGGCGAGAAGGTGAACCGGGCGATCGAGCTCCAGTTCCCGCGCGGGTCCTCCGCGCCGGTGTAGTTGAACATGTGTCCGGCCAGCTGGTCGCCCAGGCCGTAGACCGTCCAGGTGTCGCCGATCTTCTCGTACGCCTGCGGGATGTGGGCGTGGGTGCCGAGGATCAGATCGATGTCGGGCCGGCCGGGGCTCTGCTCGGCGGCCAGGTCGCGGGCGAGTGCGAGCTGCTGGTCGTTCGGGGTGTCCTGCCACTCGGTGCCCCAGTGGAGGCTGACCACCACGATGTCCGCCCCCTGCTCCCGGACGGTCCTGGCGTCGGTGAGGATCCGCTCCCGGTCGATGAGGTTGACCGCCCAGGGCTGCCCCTGCGGCAGCGGGATGCCGTTGGTGCCGTAGGTGTAGGCGAGCTGGGCCACCGTGGCGCCGCCTGCCGTGAGGAGCGCGGGGCTGCCCGCCTCGTCGGCGCCGCGGGCGGAGCCCGTGTGTTTGAGGCCGACGGCGTCCATGGCGTCGAGCGTGCGCCGGATGCCGGCGGGTCCGTCGTCGAGCGTGTGGTTGGAGGCGGTGTCGCAGGAGCCGTATCCGGCGTCCTTGAGCGCCCGGGCGATCTGCGGGGGCGACTTGAACGACGGGTAGCCGGTGAAGGGCCCACCGTCGGGGCCGTACACCGTCTCCATGTGGCAGATGGCCAGATCGGCGGCACTGATGACCGGCTTGACGCCGGCGAGCATCGGGGTGAAGTCGTAGCCGTTGCCGCCGGCGTCCTCCGCGGCCTGCCGGATGATCTCGGTGTGCGGCAGGACGTCCCCCGTCGCGACCAGCGTGAACGCCCGTGGCCCCGACGGGGTCGGCGTGGCCGTGGCGCCCGGATCGCGCAGCGGCGACGGTGTGCCCTGCCGGGCCTGCGGTGCGCCGCACCCCGTGAGGGCGAGCAGCAGGGCGGTGGCGGCGGCGAGAACTTCTCGGTGCGGAAATCGCATCGTCGGACCGTCCGGTCATCGGCGGGTATGACGGTCCGACTATGCGAGCAACCGACCGGCCGATGCGGAACCCGCGCCCTGAGATTCACCCGACGGGACTCAACAAGGCGGCACCCCGGAGGACCGGCTCCCGCGGCGGGGCGGTGCGCGGGCGGCCACCCGGGGCGGGGTGGTGCGGCTCATGATCAAGAGGATAGGTGCAGCCGCTGACACCCCCAGGGGTGGGCCGCGTCCCGGCGCGCGCTACCGGCGATGCGAGGAAGGTCGTGATCAAGGGCGACGACGACCACGTCTTCGGGCCGCTGCACCAGCGGTTCGTGGACTTCGGCGGCGGCCGGGAACTCACGATCGTGGAATACGCCTACCGCCCCGAGGGCCCGGAGTCCGAGAAATCGATTCCCTCCGCCCGGGCGCAGGTGTGCCCGTCAGGAACCGACCCGGCCGCCCTGCTCGGCCTGACCGCGCTGCCCGGCCCTGAGCGCTCGGCGCGCCCGGTTCTCGTGGCGCGCCCAGGTCCGCGTGGCCGGGGCCGTGGCGTGACCACCTGCCGGTGCTCACGCCACGGATCGTCATGCCCCCGACTCCGCGCGCATCAGGGCTTGATGGCGACGGCCGCGTAGAAGGAGACCTGGGCGTCGGTGACGGTCGCAGGCAGAGCGTCCGTGGAGACGTCGGTGTCGTCGCCGTGCCAGCGGTGGGCGGGGACGATGCCGGGGTCGAGGAGGTCCAGGCCGGCGAAGAAGGTGGCGAACTCGTCCTTGTGGCGCAGCCGCAGGGAGGTACCGGCCTGGTTGTAGATCTCCTGCACCTTGGAGGCGCCGGACGGGTCGAGTTCGGCCGTGGCGTGGGAGAGGACGAGCGCGGAGCCGGACGGCAGGGGGTCCAGGAGGTGCTTGACGATGGCGTGGGCGTCGCCGAGGTCCGGGACGAAGTGGAGCAGGGCCACCATCGACAGGACCACGGGCCGGGTGAGGTCGAGGGTCGCCGCGACCTGCGGAGTGGCCAGGATGGCGGCCGGGTCGTGGACGTCGCCGTGCACGTAGGCGGTGCGGCCCTGGGGGGTGCTGGTCATCAGGGCGCGGGAGTGGGCCAGCACGACGGGGTCGTTGTCGGCGTAGACCACGCGGGCCGCCGGTTCCACGGCCTGGGCGACCTCGTGGAGGTTCGGCGAGGTGGGGATGCCGGTGCCGATGTCCAGCCACTGGCGCAGACCGCGCCGGGCCAGCGCCCGGGTGGCGCGGTGCATGAAGGCGCGGTTGGCGTGGACCGCGGTGCGCATGGTGGGGAAGACGGTCAGGACGCGTTCGGCCGCCTCGCGGTCGACCGCGAAGTTGTCCTTGCCGCCGAGGAAGTAGTCGTACATCCGGGCGCTGTGCGGAACGTCCTGGCGTATGTGCAGGGCGGCCGATTCATCGGATCCGAACTCGGCGGCCGTCGCCGCGGTCTCGTCGGTGCTCATTCCCTGCCCCTTCATTGGTGATCATGCCAGGCCCGCCGCAGTCTAGCCAACTCGCCTGCGGTGCGCGGGAAGTCCGCCGCATCCCCCCGGCCGCAGGACTGCGACGACGACCCGCCGCGGGAGTTGCGGGCGGAACCGGTACGGTCGAGCCGCCGGACCGCCCGTCTCTCCGCGAAATCGCTTACTGTTACAAGGTGGTGACGTTTCGTCCACAACCCGAGTGCGGCGCGGGGCGTCTCCACGGATGACAGGGCCCGAGTCGCACCGATGGTGCCTTCGGGCCGGATCCACCTTGGAAAGGACGCACCGTGATCGTCTCCAAGCGGAACTCCCTGCGCCTGGCCGCCGTGACCACCCTGGCCGCGGTCTCCCTCGCCGTGGCGGGCACCGCCATGGCGGCCGCCCCCGTCTCCCGGCCCGTGCCCGCCAACCAGCCCGCGGCCGCCACCGCGCAGGCCGGCATCACCGCCAAGCCGTCGGTCTCCACCGTCCAGGCGTGGCAGCTGTTCCGCGTCACCGGCACGACCACCGCCCTCAAGGCGGGAAGCACGGTGACCCTGCAGCAGAAGCAGTACGGCGCGTGGGTCACCCTGCCCGCCTCCGTCGCCACGACCAGCACCGGCTCCTACTCCCTCGGCGTGAAGCTCGGCATCAAGGGCCTGAACGAGCTGCGCGTCATCAGCGGAAGCACCGCCTCGCCCGTGTTCACCGTCACCGTGCGCTGACCCACGGCGCACGGCCCACTCGGCATGCCGCACCGTACCCGGCCCTGACGCCGGGTCCGGTGCGGCGCACGGGCCGGTAGCGGGTTCTCGTGCGGCCCGGCAGCGAGGGATGCGCCGGGCCGCACGAGTTCGATGGGGCGAGCGGCCGACAGCGTGCACGCCGTAGGATCGGCCGATGAATGAGGACTGTCCGTTCGAGGGCGGCCGCAATCTTATGTGGGTGCTGGAGGGATTCGGCCCCGATGAGTGGCTCTGCTCGTCCGTCACGGTGACGCGAGAGCAGTTCCTCCAGGTGAGGGGCCTGTTCGAGCTCGGCGATGACGAGTGGATGACGGCCGGTGCATACCCGGTTCCCAGCGAGACTCAGGGTCCGCTACGGGCAGTCGTCGAGACGGCGCTGTTCGAGGAGGGGGTGGACTACTTCCTCGGGGCTCACCAGGACCTCCCCTCCGGGCTCTGGCCTCCCAGAGGGGCCTGCGGGCCGTTCCCGGGCCCGATTCCTCCGCCGTAAGCCAGCACGCGTTGTGACGGCTCCACAGAACTCGGTGCCGACTCGCTTCCGGTGGAGGGCTGACCGGGTGTGATGTCGGTGATGTGCGGTGGAGCGGCCGGAACCCCCGGCCGGCGGAAAACCGGATGACTCACGGCGTCGTGCTCTGGCAGCCTCGGCGGACGAAGCACCCGAGGAACCGCCGACCTGCACAGGAGCGACCGATGTCCGAGCCGCCCGCGAATCTGGCCGCCCTGTTCCGGGACGGCCGGCTGACGGCGATCCCGCGCAAGGCGGGCCCCCGTACCGCCCTGCTCGACCACCTCGCCACCCTCTTCGAGCCGGCGCGGGAGTACGGCGAGCCGGAGGTCAACGAGGCCCTGCGCACCGTGCACGACGACTGCTCGGCGCTGCGCCGCTACCTGGTGGAGAGCGGTCGGCTCACCCGGACCCGCGACGGTCGCAGCTACCGGCGCGCGGCCGGCGGCGTGTGAGCGGAGCAGTGGCGTGGCAGGGGTGGCGTCGGTACGGGCGAGCCGCTGAGGGCCGCCCGGCGGCCGCGACGCGGCCCGCCGCGTTGAGATGCTCCGGCGGAGTGACTATCTTCGTCGGGTGAGTGAGCGCGTGATGCAAGAGCCGACCGTGATGGTGATGACAGCCCTCGCGGACGCACCGCGGCACGGGTACGCCATCGCGCAGGAGGTCAAGGCGATGACCGGCGGCCGTGTCGCGCTGCGCACGGGCGCCCTGTACGGGGCCCTGGACCGTCTGCTGGCCGACGGCATGATCGAGGTCGAACGCGAGGAGATCGTCGACGGCCGGGCCCGGCGGATCTTCACCCTGTCCCCGGCGGGTCGGGAGCGGCTGGCGGCGGAGGCCGAGCGGCTGGCCGAGACGGCGAGGGAGGCCAATCGTCGGCTGTCCGCCGCGCGGCCGTCGCCGTCCGCCACGTGATCGACCGTGTGGTGCGGCTGTATCCCGCCGCCTACCGGCAGGCCCATGGCGAGGAGGTCGCCGCGACCTTCCGGGAGATGACGGCGGGGGAGCCGTTGGGCTCGCGGCTGCGCGACGGCGCGGGTCTGGCGGCGCACGCGCTGCGGATGCGGCTGGGGGCGGGCCCGGCGGCTCCGGCCGCGCGGGTCCTGGGCCTGGCCCACCCCTTTGCCCTGGCCGCCGCCGCGGCCGGGTGCGGTCTGCATCTGCTGCGCTGGTACGCGAGCCTCGTCGCCTCCCCGGCCCCGTGGGGGCTGCGGCTCGGAGTGGACCTGTCGGGGGCGTGGGGCGTGCTGCTCGTGTCGTCCCTGTTCGTCTTCGTGGGGGCGGCGTCGGCCTTGGCCGGACGGTGGCGGGCGGGGGTGCCGTGCACGGTGGCCGGGCTGCTGTCCTTCGCGGTGGCCGCGGTGGTCAGCGGGCCGGCCTTCGGCGACCCGGTGGCCACCCCGGCCGCGGCGGTCCTGTCGGCGGCCGTGGTGCTCGCCTGCCCGCCGGACCGGCGGGTGGAACGCGGTCGTGCGGGCCGCGCGGGACCGGCGGGCATGGCCGGTGCCGTGGTCGCGCTCGTGGTCGTGCCGCAGGCGCTGATCGATTCCCACGTGGTGCCGTGGGTCAGCACCGACTACGGGTGCTGGCCGCTGCTCGTCCTCGCCGCGGCCGGGGTCGTGCTGACCTGGCGCGGCGGGTCGCGGGGCGGGCGCGAGTCGGCGGCCATCGCCCTGGCGTCCCCGCCGCTCCTGGCGCATGCCTGCGTCACCGCGTGGGGTGACGTCACTGCCGTCGCGTGCCTGGTGGCCGTGGTGTCGGCGGCCGCGGTGGCGATGCTGCTCGTCGGTCGCCTGCGGCGGAACCGGGTGCGTTTCTCGGCCTGAGCTGCGCCTGTCGGCCTGAGTGCCCGTCGGTCCCGGCGGCCTGCCGCTGTCGAACATCGAAGCCGGAATCGGAGGGGCCGGCTGCGCCCCTGATAGTCCGTTTGACGTAGCATTCCGTTCGACGGACTATTGGGTCCTGCGAGAGGATGCCCATGCCGTTCACCCTGTCCCACCCCGCGGCGGTACTGCCCTTGATGCGGCGGCCCTTCAGCCGGACGGCGCTGGTCGCCGGAGCCGTCGCACCGGACCTGCCCTACCTCCTGGTCAGCACAGGCCTGCCCGTCAGCGCGCAGTCCTGGTACGAGCCCTTCGCCAACGCCACCACCACGCACGGCGTTTCGGGTGTCGTCAGCGTCACCCTGCCGTACGCGCTCCTGCTGTGGGCGCTGCTCCGGGCGGCCCGGCGCCCGCTGGCCTTCCTGCTGCCGTCGTCCGTGCCGTGGGCGCCGTCGGGGGCTGCCGGTCCGCCGGTCCGGCGGGCCGGGTGGATCGTCCTGTCCGCACTGGTGGGTATTGCCAGTCACCTGGTCTGGGACGCCTTCACCCACGTGGACGGCTTCGTGGTCACCCGCACACCCTGGCTGGCCTCCACGCCGGTGGGCGGCCTCACCTGGGCGCGGGCCCTGCAGCACGCGAGCACGATCGGCGGCCTGGCCGCGATCGCGCTGTTCGCGTGGCGCAGGCGGGAGCACCTCCTCCCGGGCTCCGGTCGCCCCTGGCCGGTCGGCGGTCCGCGCCGCCAAGTCCTGCTCGCGATGGCCCTGTTCACGGCCGCAGGGGCTGTTGTTCACGCCTGGTGGTGGCGCGCCGGCCCGGAGGCGGAGACGACCGGGCCGTCTGCGGCCGGCCTGCTCGAAGGCGTGCTGTCCGACGCGGCGAAAGGTGCGGGCGCCGGCCTGATCGCCGCCCTGGCCCTCTACGTCCTCGCGTGGTGGATCCGTCACGCGGTCACGGAAGCCCGGTCCGGCCGCTCCGGTGCGAGCGGAGCCGGCCCTGTGCGCGGCGATTGACGAGACGTTGATCGATTGTCTACCGGGTTCGTGCACCATCCGCCAGCTGAGGAAATTCCATCGAGAAAACGGAGTACATGAACATGCAAGGGCTGAGCGGGCGGACACGCCGCCCGGGCCGACGCCGGACCCCGGGCCAGTTGCTGCGCGCAGTCGCGGCCGCGCTCGCCACGGTTCTCCTGGCCACGATGATGGCCGTCCTGAACGGGCCCGCTGCTGCCGCCGCCGAAAACCCCTGGGTGCCGCCGCTACAACTCGCCGGCGAGCGGAACATCATGACCTGGAACATGCAGGGGTCGACCGCGGTCGAGACGGGCAGCACCTACGAACGGCTCAACCAGCTGTACAGCCGAGCCGTCGCCGACGCCGCCCGCGGTGCCGGCCTCGCTGAGCAGAAACGCGTCGTGATGGCGCTGCAGGAGGCGGGTGTCCCGCCCACGTCCTGGGCTCCGCTCCAAGCCGCCGAGTTGCAGAACCTCGTCATCCCCGACGGAGTGCGAGGCTACAAGCGGCGAGTGGGACGGGACTACACCTACCTGTTCCACGCGCAGACCATCGGCAACGACCCCGCCGGACGTGTCAACTCGGCGATCATGACCAACGAACTGCCCCGGCGCCTGGTCTACATCCCCGCTGTGGCCGGGACGCTGCGCCCCCTGATCGGTGTGGGCTACGGCGAGGACCATGCGAACGGGGAGTACTACTTCTCCTTCCACGCCTCCTCCGGGAACGGCGGCCGCGACATCGTGCCGATGCTCCGGCGCCTGGTGGCCGAGATGGGTCGACTGGAAGCGGAAGAGCACGAACGGCATGCGGTCAACTGGTACGTCGGCGGCGACTTCAACCTGGACCCGACCGTCCTCAGGGCTCGTCTCGACGGTCCCGAAGTCAACGGGCAGGACGTCCACATCGCCAGGCCGGAGCGATACACCCATCGAAGTCCCGACGGGACCACGAGCAAGTTGGACTACGTCGTCACCAACGACCCGTCGATGTCCGATGTGCTGGGGAGGGTGACGGATCAGACGGGCTACGCCGACCACGACACCGTCTCCTACGGACGGCGGATCGGTGGCGGCGCGCCCTGTACCAGGCCGAGGGCGGCAGCGCTGGAGGCGGCGGCACCGGAGGCGTCGGCCGACCCCTGCCCGCTTCCCGGTCAGGGCGCGATCGTGTCCATGGGTGACAGCTACATCTCCGGTGAGGGCGGCCGCTGGGCGGGCAATGCGCTCACCAAGGAGGAGGGGGACGTCTGGGGCACGGACCGGCGCTCCCGTTGCCCGGACGACAAGCAGGACTGCGTGTACGACACGACGTCCTACAGCAACGGCGGCAACCGGTGCGACCGCTCCGACGTGGCCCCCATCAAGGGAACGGAGTTCGAGGGCATCCCCGTCGAGCGGCGGTTCGACATCGCCTGTTCGGGCGCGACGACGAAGGACATCCTCACGGAGTCGCGCAACAACGAGAAGCCCCAGATCCAGCAGTTGGCCGACCTCGCCCGCACCAATGACATCAGGATGGTCGTCGTCTCCATCGGCGGCAACGACCTGAAGTTCTCCGACATCATGACGACGTGCGGAAAGGCCTTCTTCGGGCTGGCCGCGCCCTGCCGGAAGGAGAAGGAGGCGGAGTTCTTCCTCGGGCTGAAAACCGTGCGGGCCGAGGTCAGCAAGACCCTGACCGCGATCCGGGACGTGATGAGGGACGCCGGCCAGTCGGACTACCAACTCGTGCTCCAGTCGTACCCCAACCCGCTCCCGGCCAAGGACGACTTCCGCTACGAGCAGGGTGGGAGGACCAGCGATCGGTTCAGGACAGGGGGATGCCCCTTCCTCGACGAGGACGTGGACTGGGCCCGCAACTCGGTGGTGCCCCGCATCACCGAGATGCTGCGGCAGGCCGCGGGCATGGCCGGGGCGAAGTTCCTGAACGTGCAGGACACCTTCGCCGGGCACGAGTTGTGCGCGAAGTCGGCGGAGCAGGCGACGGACTCCAACAGCAATGCCGCTCCGTTGCCGGCGGCGAGGGCCGAGTGGGTCCGTTGGGTGCCGTACGTTCCCGGCGTCGGGTGGGCCACCCCCAACGCGCAGGGCGATGTCCAGGAGGCCGTTCACCCGAACGCGTTCGGTCAGCAGGTGTTGTCGCAGTGCCTGACCGAGTTCGCCAAGTCGGCGGTCGGCTCCGACCGGTACATCTTCACGTGCGCTGGTTCGGGCGACGGGATGAAGGTCGTTCCGGACGCCTCGGCGGTGCGTGAGGGCATCGTCCGGCTGCGCAACGCCCGGACGAACGAGGTGCTGGAGGCCGACGGGGACGGCAAGGACGACTACCTCGTGACCCGCACGGACGACGGGCGGGCCAGCCAGCGGTGGCTGCTGCACAACGTGGGCGAGAAGGTGACGCTGCAGGCGCAGCACAACGGGCGCTACCTGGACCTCTGGCACAACATCCTCAGCGGCAGGAACTGGGCGTACCTGGGCGGCATCGAGCGCGGTTGGTTCCGTTCGGCGACCGGTGACGGCCGGGTCGCGCTGTCCCTGGACAATGTCGACGGGACGAGCGGCTGCCTCACGCAGGACCCGGGGAAGCGGTCCGAGGACAAGAACTGGGCCAGTGTCGACTCCTGCGGTCAAGGCGTCAACGAGAAGCAGTACTGGTACATCGAGTACCCCGACGACGTGGTCATCACCCCCCGCCAACCCGACACCGGCACGGACCCGCGCGAGGGCCAGCAGGTGGAGCTGCGCTCGGCCACCGGCATGGCCGCGCACCTGAGCGGTGACAGCACCGACGCCGGGACGAGCGTCCAGGCCGCGGAACCCGACGGCAGCGGTGCCCAGCGCTGGGTGATGCGCTCGCTCGGCGGCGGCAACTGGCGGATCGCGGCCTCGGCGAAGCCGGACATGGTCGTGGACCACAATCCCGGGCCGCACACCACCCATCTCGTGCGGGCGGAGGAGGGCAACGCCAACCAGGTCTGGCAGCCGAAGGGCGCCGGCGGCGGCTGGTACACCCTGGTCAGCAGTGCCGACGGCGGCTGCCTGACGGCCGGAGGCGCGGGCGAGGCGCTCGCGGTGACGGCCTGCGACGCGAACAACCAGGCCCAGCGGTGGAAGTTCCGGGAGACCGGGACGGGCACGCAGGTGGGCACGATCCGCGGGCTGGAGGGCAAGTGCGTCGAGCCGCGCGGCGGCAGCCGGGACGACCGGACGCCCGTCCGCCTCGCCGACTGCGCCGGTTCCGACGGCCAGGCCTGGACGGTGTCGGCGGACGGCTCGCTGCAGTCGCTGGCCAAGTGCCTGGACGTGGACGGCGGGCGCGCCGACAACGGGACGGCCGTCCAGCTGTACGAGTGCAACGGGAGCCCCGCCCAGAAGTGGATCTACACCGCGCGGCAGGAGCTGCGGAACCCGAACTCCGGCAAGTGCCTGGACGTCCCCGACTCGGACACCTCCCGGCCGTTGCAGATCTACGACTGCAACCGCCGCGACTCCCAGAGGTGGCAGCTGTCCGCCCGCCCGGTGGGCCAGCCGGACGGTGGTGACGCGGGCGACCCGTTCGACGCCGCCCCGGACGACCGCGGTACCAAGCCGGCCGCCTCGGGGGACTGCCGTCCCGAGGGCATGGCCGTCACCCCGGGCGTGGCCGCCCGGTACTGCGACGTGTACGACGGCGCGGGCCGCGAGTGGGTCGGCAACAACCGCACCCGGCGCGTGGTGGGCTACTTCACCGGCTGGCGCGCGGGCGCGAACGGCGACCCGACGTACCTGGCGTCGAACATCCCCTGGTCGAAGGTCACGCACGTCAACTACGCGTTCGCCGGGGTGCGGGACAACCGGATCAGCATCGGCGACCCGAACGACCCGGCCAACCCGGCGACCGGCATGACCTGGCCGGGCGAGAAGAACGCCATGGACGCCTCGCTGCCGTACAAGGGGCACTTCAACCTGCTGAACACGTACAAGAAGAAGCATCCGGCGGTGAAGACGCTGATCTCGGTCGGCGGCTGGGCGGGCACCCGGAACTTCTACGCGATGACCACCAACGCCGACGGGTCGGTGAACCAGGCCGGCATCGACGCGTTCGCGGACTCCGTCACCGACTTCCTGGACCGGTACGGGTTCAACGGCGTCGACATCGACTACGAGTACCCGACCGCGCTGCCCAACACCGGCAACCCGCTGGACTGGGACGTCTCCAACCCCCGCCGCAAGGGGCTCCAGCAGGGCTACAACGCCCTGATGAAGTCGCTGCGGGAACGGCTGGACCGGGCCGGCACGGACAAGGGCCGCTACTACCTGCTGACGTCCGCGGGCTCCTCCTCCGGCTACCTGGTGCGCGGGCTGGACGCCGGACAGGCACTGCAGTACCAGGACTACGTCGACGTCATGACCTACGACCTGCACGGCTCCTGGAACAGGTTCGTCGGCCCGCAGGCCCCGCTGTACGACGACGGACGCGACAACGAGCTGGCGGACGCCGGCATCTACAACGACCAGGCGCCCGACACCAAGGACTTCCGGAAGGAGGGCTACTTCAACGTCGACTGGGCCTACCACTACTACCGCGGCGCGCTGCCGGCCGGCCGGATCAACCTCGGCATCCCGTACTACTCCCGCGGCTGGCGCGACGTCCGGGGCGGCACGGACGGGCTGTGGGGAACGGCCGCGATGCCGGACCAGGCCCAGTGCCCGCTGGGCACCGGCGGGCGCGGCCCGGCCAACGCGCAGTCCTGCGGGACGGGCGCGGTCGGGATCGACAACGTCTGGCACGACGTGGAGAACGAGCGGGAGGTCGGCGCCGGGTCGAACCCGCTGTGGCACACCAAGAACCTCCAGGACGGCCGGACCCCCGGCTACCTGCGGTCCTACGGCGTCGACACCAACCTGCCGAGCGGACGACTGACCGGCACGTACGCGGAGAAGTACTCGGACGCCCTCCAGTCGCCCTGGCTGTGGAACGACACCAAGAAGGTGTTCCTCTCCACCGAGAACGAGAAGTCGCTCGACGCCAAGGCCCGCTACATCGTCGACAAGGGCATCGGCGGCGCGATGATCTGGGAACTCGCCGGCGACTACGCCCAACGCCCGGGCGGGGAGTGGGGCATGGGCTACGACCTGACCACCCGCCTGGACAACGCCTTCAAGGGCGCCGGAGCCACCGGCAACAGCAAGGCCGGCGGGCGGCCGCAGCCGGCCGAGGTGATCGACGTCAAGGCCGAACTGGTGGACTTCCCCACCGGGGAGAAGGACTTCTATCCCGTCCAGCCGAAGCTGCGGATCACCAACGACTCCGGCGTCACGCTCGCCCAGGGCACCGAGATCGCCCTCGACCTGCCCACCTCGATGCCGCCGGTCGTCAAGGACAACGACTACAAGGAGATGAAGGGGCTCGTCCCCGGCCACACCGGCCCCAACACGGGCGGACTCAAGGGGGACTTCCACCGGCTCACCCTCACCCTCGGCTACTGCGAGGACCTGGCGCCGGGCAAGTCCCGGGACATCGACCTGAAGTACTACCTGCCGATCACCGGGCCGTCCAACGTGACGTTCAGGATCGGCGGCCGGGAGTACGGCTCGACCGGCGACCAGCGCCGCGACGTCCGGACCGTCACACCGCCCGCCCCCGCCGCGGGCAGCTCCTGCCAGGCACCGGACTGGAAGCAGGGCCAGGTCTACCGGCCCGACGGCGGACGGCTGTGGCGGATGTACGACAAGGGGGACAAGGGCTGGATGTTCGAGTACGGCGACAGCCCCGCCGGCAAGCCCATGATGATCGACAACAACCCCGACCAGTCCCGCGCCCACCTCGTGGAACTGATGGAACAGAACGCCAACCAGTACTGGCGGATCCAGCCGGCGGGCGGCGGCCTCTACACGATCGCCGGCGGCGGCCGGTGCCTGACCGCCACCGCCTCCCGGCAGGACCTCGCCTCCGTGGGGTGCGACGGGCGGGCCGAACAGAAGTGGCGGCTCGTCCCGATCGCCGACAACGGCAGTGAGGGAGCACCCGGCGGGCCGAAGCACAACGGCCTGTTCAAGCTCCGCTCGGCCGCGGGCAACGACATCGAACTCGCCGGCGGCGCCACCGCCCGGGAGACCCACCTGCTCACCGGCGACCCGGCCGCCTCGACGGCCGCGTTCGTGAAGTACCAGGGCTCCTACTGGTACGCCCAGTGGTACACCACGGTCGCCCCCGGCACGGCGGAGGCGAACGGCGGCCGGCCGTGGAAGAAGCTCAGCCCGGCGCCGTAGCCCCGGGAGACCACCGGCCCCGAGCCGGTCGGGCACCGCGTTCCCGCGGCGCCCGGCCGGCTCTTCGCTTCGCCGCCCACGGGCACGTCCGGCTGCTCGGACGCGGGTCTCCTGGTGGAGCTCCCGGTGTCCGGGGACGGGAGCGCCGCCATCGGCCGAGTCCGCAGGGCTGATCGGCCGGCCCGCGGCCCCGCAGTGCAGAACCGATGCCCTGAGGGGTCAACTTCCGTGCGCCAGGCCGCAACTGCCCTCCACGTTCGCCGACATCCCCGGTATAAAGAGGCGGAGGGGACCGAGGGGGTTCAGCATGCACTCAAGGGAACAGTCGCAGAAGGCCGGGCGTCCTCATCGCGACGCGGCCACCGCCCGACGGTCCGGCAGCGGCACACGACCCGCAGCGGAGGCCGCGTTTCCGAGGGGTGCCGAGGCCCTGCAGCGCACGGTCGGCAACGCGACGACGGCACGCATGATCGCGGAGCAGCGGGACGGCGTCGGCCCGGACGACCGCCGGACGGCGCCGGCCCTCCAACGCGTGGCGGGCGACCAGGCGGCGGCGCCGCGAAGGCCGCAGACGCGGATGGACCCGAACAACGTGCTGCGGATCTGCGGGGCCGCCACGTACGACGGGGAGACCGTCACACCCGGCGGACGGTCGTCCGAGCTGCGGAACATCGTGTGGGAGGACCACTGGGCCGCCATCTCCGAGGTGTGCAGGAAGCACAAGTACACCATCGCCGTCCGTGAGACCGGCGAACACTCCATCCGGCGCATCGCGGAAGGGGCCAAGCCCAAACCGCACACCATCCTGGAGAAGTCCATCAAGCCCGCGTCCGTGCGCAAGAAGTACGGCCCCGGGCCCGGGCAGACGCAGGGCGACCCGGAACGCGTACTGGAGTTGCTGGAGCAGCACGACCTGAGCGGCTTCGTCGGCCACTGGAACGCCGAGGGCCTGGCCGGCGTCCGGATCGCCCGCCTGCCCGACACGATGACGGATCCGGAGATCGTCCGGACCGGCCCCAGGGGCGAGAAGTACGTGCCGATCGACATGAACGAGACGGACGGCGGTCCGCAGCTGGCCCAGCTGAAGACCGACCCGCGGTGGAAGCAGTACCTCTACACCGGGGACTACGACCTGCACGAGGTCTACTCCGCGCAGGGCGGCACCGGTGGCGGCCAGATCCCGGAGGCCACCCCCGAGAAGGCCAAGCTGCTCAACCGCCTCAACAGCGGGATCGCACGGAACTCCCAGGAGGAGGTGGTGCGCAGCGGCACGGTGGCCATGGGGAACGGCACCCTGCACATGGCCGCCGACTCCGAGTACGCCATGTTCCAGCACGGCGACCAGGCCACCTACCGGATGAACCAGTACCTGGAGGCGCAGGCTGCCGCGCTGGAGAACCAGGTCGCCCGGCAGGCGGCGCAGCTGGTGCGGGCGGTGGCCACCGAGGCCGACGAGCCGCTGGCGTGGTGCCGGATGGGGCAGTGGTACGTGACCCGGAACCGGGAGGAGCACGCGATCCTGCGGTCCCGCTGGAATCTCGCCGTGCCCCACACCTGGGGCGCCTCGGAGGTCGAGCGCACGGCCCGCGGCGGCTACCGCACGGCCGGCTACCTGGACTGACCGCACCGCCGGAACCGGTATGACGGGCCGGTGGGAACCACGGTCCGGCCGCGGCGGCAGGGCGACCGGCGAGCTGCCGGTCGACTCAGCGCTGCGCGGGGGCCTGCATGGCCGGGGACCACGGTGCGGCCCACAGCGGGATCACCTGGACGGTGGCGGCGGAGCCGTGGGCGGGGGTGCCGGGGGTGCGCCCGGCCGTGGTGGGCTGTCCGGTGGTCGTGGGGAACGCGGTCGCGCTCGTCACAGTGGTCATGCCCGGCAACATACCGGGGGGCACTGACAGTGCCGGGTCGAGGAGTCCGGCCCGGCCCGTGGTGGGGTGAATCGAACGCTGGGGCCGGGTGCCGCTCCGAACACCTTCTCCTGAGGCGAAGGGTCGCGCGTTGCTCGGCGCGCGGCCGGCGCGGGTGCGCCCGGCGCCCGAAACCCGCTCGGGCGCCCGACTCCCCGAACGGGTGAATCCGGCGGCGGCCCCGCCCTGCGCGGCCTCCTCGCCCGCCGGGGTGTCCGCGGCTCCCTCGGACCCGGCCGGAAGACCACGTTCGAACACGTTCTCGCCGCCTGCGCACTGGACTCCGCCGCCCTCCCGATCCCGTGGACGACCGAGTGGCGTGCGGTCCGGACCGCATGCGGAACGTGCTCGAAAAGTCCCCGTTCGACCCGGGCTCGCCCGGAGGCAAATCCACTTGAACGCCGTGCTCGAACAGCACCATCATCGGACGCCACCCACCCGTAACGACTCCGTCCATGCCGTCAACTCAGCCTGACAGAAGCAGACTTGAGCTTCTCGTCCGGGCCGGTGCCGGTGCTTCCGCGCGTCCGCGCACCGCTCTTCGTCTGGAGGATCTGTGGCCTGTCACCCCACCCCGGCGACCCACGTCCCACCCGTCACGGCGGCCCTGCTGGCCCGTGCTTCGCGCACGGAGGAGATCGCGTGAGCGCCGCGACCGCCGCGACCCCGGCCGAGGCCGCCGACGAGGAACTGCGGTGGCTCGCCGACGGGCGCCGCATCGAGGCGATCGAGGCGATCGGCGTCAACGCGATGGCCCGCCGCCTGCCCGCGCTCGTCGTCCGCGCGTTCCGCCTCGGCTGGCGCATCGACCGCGCCTCCGTCACGCTGCTCCTGGTCTGCCAGGCCGTGTCCGCGGTGCTCGGCGCGGCCGGCCTGTTCGCGACCACCGGCACCATCTCGGCGCTGTTCGGCCCGGGCCGGGTCGACGACAAGCTCGCCCACGCGGCGCCGTCGATCCTCGTGATCGCGGCGGCGGCCGGCGCCCGCTCCCTGCTGGGCATCACGATCCGCACCATCACCATCCACCTGTCGCCGCGGATCTCCCGCGAGGCCGAAGCCGCGGTGCTGCGCGCCACCGTGGCGGCCGAGCTGACCGCCTACGACCACGCCGGCTACAACGACGAGCTGGAAGCCGCGGACCGCGGCGCCGAGGTCTGCGTGGACATCGTCGGGGAGGCGCAGAACCTGCTCGCCTCCCTCGCCTCGCTCCTCGGTGCGGCAGGCGTGCTGACGGTGCTCCACCCCGCCCTCCTGCCCTTGTTGGTGCTCGCCGCGCTGCCCCAGGGGATCGCGTCGGTGCACGCCGCCCGGGTGCAGTTCCTGGCGAACCGGGCCGCGGTCGGCGACCGCCGGATCATGGCCAACCTGCGCTGGTACATCCACCTCAAGCGCAACGCCGACCAGGTCCGCTCCGACACCATGGGCGAGTTCCTGCTCGTCAAGTACGACCAGGTCGGCCGGCGGCTGGACGCCACTTCGCGGCGGGCGGCGATGCAGAGCGCCCGGGTGTCGGTGATCGGGGCCGCCGCCTCCGGCCTCGGCAGCGCGCTGGTGTGGGCGGCGATGCTGTGGCTGGTCAGCACCGGCCGGATGAGTCTGCCGCGCGGCGGCGCGGCCGTGTTCGCCCTGACCGCGGTCGGCACCAGCCTGCGCGGCATCGTCGGCTACGGCGCGGACCTCTTCCGCACCGGCATGTACCTGGACGACTGGTCGAGCTTCCTCGACACCGCCGGCGGCCACCGGCCCCGGCGCGGCACCGAGGCCCCCGAGCCGCCGCGCCGGATCGCGGTGGAGAACCTCCGCTACGCCTACCCCGCCTCCGACCGCAAGGCGCTGGACGGAGTGAACCTGCACGTCGAGCGGGGCGAGATCCTCGCCCTGGTGGGGGAGAACGGCTCCGGCAAGACCACCCTCTCCAAGCTCCTGGCCGGGCTCTACCTGCCCGATGCCGGATCGGTGCGGTGGGACGGGCGTGACACCCGCGACCTCGACCCGCACGCCCTGTGGCGCCAGGTCGCCGTCGTCCCGCAGGACTACGCGCGCTGGCCGCTGACCTGCCGCGAGAACATCACGCTGGGCCAGCCCACCGCCGAGGGGGACGCGGCGGTGCTGCGCGCCGCCGACGCCTCCGGGGCGGCCGACGTCGTCGCCAAGCTCCGCCGGGGGTTGTCCACCCTGCTGGCGGTGGAGTGGATGGGCGGCGAGGAGCTGTCCGGCGGCCAGTGGCAGCGCCTGGCCATCGCCCGGGCGTTCCACCGCGAGGCCGGGCTGCTCGTCCTGGACGAGCCGACCGCCGCCCTCGACCCGCGCGCCGAGCACCGGATCTTCCAGAACCTGCGGGCGGTCGCGCGGGAACGGGCGGTCGTCCTGGTCACCCACCGGCTCACCAACGTGGCCGTCGCCGACCGGATCGTGGTGCTCGAAGACGGAAAGGTCCTCCAGGAGGGCACGTTCGCCGAGCTGGTGGCCGAGGAGGGCGGCCGGTTCAGGGAACTGTGGGACCTGCAGAACGAACGCACCGGCCTCCCGGCCCAGCGGACCCAGCCGGTCCGGGAGGACGAGGGGACCGACCAGTGATCGACCTCGACGTGCCGAGCCGCCCGGCCCTCCCCGACTGCACCGCGGGCGTCGCCGCCGGCGCCACTGCCCGGGCCCTTGCCGAACTCGGCCAGGCGGGAGTGGAGTTGACCGGTGTGCCGGTCGTCCACGTCTGACGCGAGGCGGCGGGCCGCGTCCTTCGCTCACCCGGGGTCCGAGTGGACCGGGACGGCCGGGAGCGTCAATCGGCGACGAGGACACGCCCCTGATCGGGTGAGTTGCGGCATCTCCGGGCCAGGGGGCGGCCAGGGTAACGGTCGTGATCGACATCCGCATCCGCACGGCCGCCGGCGCAGTCGCCCTCGCCTGCGCCGTCGTGCTCATCCCCGAGATCCCGGCCGTCGCCGCCCCCGCGGCCGCGACCGAACCCGCCCCGTTCAGCTGCCTCGACCCCAGCGGGGAGGCGCTCTGGAGCGGTCCCCAGTGCGACGGCGTCATCGTCCGTGAACTCGGCACCGAGGCCGTCGCCATCCTCCTGGACGGCCGCCGGATCGACTTCGCCGACGAGGCCGAACTGCGCGCCGACGACTGCGCCGTCCGGCCCGCCGTCACCCTCCCCGCCAGCACCTTCGAGAACCTTCCCAAGGGCCCGGACCCGCTGTACGCCGCCGTGGACCGCCGGGTGGACGTACCCCGCATCACCCCCGAACCGCACTGGCGCAAGAACTGCCACCCGCTCTTCCGCTCGGACGGCCGCGATCCGTCCGTCATCTTCGAGGAGGGCTTCGGCCCGAAGGACACCGTCAACGGACAGTACGACATCACCGGCTACGTCCTGCAGAACCAGCCCTCGCCGTTCGTCAGCACCACCTACGACCCCGAGCTGTACAAGAAGTGGAAGAAGGTGCCCTGGGACTACTTCATCGACGCCCCCGGCGGCATCGACGTCAACGCGACCATCGGCGACCAGCACCAGTACGCCGACCAGGTCGAAGTCGCGTTCCCCGGCGGCGTGGACCGGCACTTCATCCGCCGGGCCTGCCCGGTCGACCGGGCCACCGCCTCCCTGGTCGAGTCGGGCTGCGTGGACAACCCGCACTACCAGCCCTGGCTGCACTGACCACAGG
>NZ_JBSHBN010000094.1:30963-37506 GCF_053612025.1 Kitasatospora sp. NPDC054768 | reverse complement strand
GGCCCCACAGACAGGTTCACCCGGCGAAGGAGCGGTGGCAGATGGTGCAGTCCGGCGGTGCGGCGGAGTTCGACTACGACGTGGTGGTGGTCGGGTCCGGCTTCGGCGGTTCGGTCGCGGCGCTGCGGCTGACCGAGAAGGGCTACCGGGTCGCCGTCCTGGAGGCCGGGCGGCGCTTCGACCGGGACGAACTGCCCAGGAACTCCTGGGACCTGCCGAACTACCTGTGGGCGCCGCGGCTCGGGCTGTACGGAATCCAGCGCATCCACCTGCTGGCCAACGTGCTGATCCTGGCCGGCGCCGGGGTCGGCGGCGGCTCGCTGAACTACGCCAACACCCTGTACGTGCCGCCGAAGGCCTTCTTCGAGGACCGGCAGTGGCGCCACATCACCGACTGGCAGCAGGAGTTGGCGCCGTTCTACGACCAGGCGCAGCGGATGCTCGGGGTCCGGCTCAACCCGACCCTCACCCCGTCCGACGTCCACCTCAAGGCGGCCGCCGAGCGGATGGGCGTCGGCGACACCTTCCACATGGC
The DNA here is from genome assembly GCF_053612025.1 of Kitasatospora sp. NPDC054768. Taxonomy (NCBI): domain Bacteria; kingdom Bacillati; phylum Actinomycetota; class Actinomycetes; order Kitasatosporales; family Streptomycetaceae; genus Kitasatospora; species Kitasatospora sp. NPDC054768. Next base: position 36,971 of record NZ_JBSHBN010000094.1, on the reverse strand, counting down.
GCCGGTCGGGGTCTTCTTCGGCGACGGCGAGGACGCCGGGGGCACCTCCCGGACGGAGTCCGGGGGAGGCACGGCCGAGGCGGCCCCGGGGGGCGAGGTGGCCGACCCGTACTTCGGCGGCGCCGGCCCGGCCCGCAAGGCCTGCGTGGAGTGCGGCGAGTGCATGACCGGCTGCCGGCACGGCGCCAAGAACATGCTCACCGAGAACTACCTGTACCTGGCCGAGAAGGGCGGCGCGGAGATCCACCCGCTCACCACGGTGGCCCGGATCCGGGAGATCGGCGGGGCCGACGGGGACCGGGGTTTCGCCGTGGACGTGCGCCGCACCGACGCGCGCTCGAAGACCGACCGGGTGAAGGCGGGCGCGCGGACCATCACCGCGGCCCGGGTGGTCGTCGCGGCCGGCACCTACGGCACCCAGTCGCTGCTGCACCGGATGCGGGACGGCGGCCACCTGCCCCGGATCTCGGAGCGGCTGGGCGAGCTGACCCGGACCAACTCCGAGGCCCTGGTGGGGGCGCAGACCACCGACCGGCGCTACGGCGCCAAGGCGGACTTCACCAAGGGCGTGGCGATCACCTCCTCGATCCACCCGGACGCCAACACCCACATCGAGCCGGTCCGCTACGGCAAGGGCTCCAACGCGATGGGCGCACTGTCCATCGCCCAGGTCAGGGGCGGCGGAACGCTCCCGCGCTGGCTGCGCTACCTGGGCAACTCGGCGCTCCACCCGGTGACCTTCGCCCGCTCGATGAACCAGCGCCGCTGGTCCGAGAAGACGATCATCGGCCTGGTGATGCAGTCGCTCGACAACTCGATCACCGTCTCGCTGCGGAAGGGCCCGCTCGGCAAGGCCCGGCTCACCTCCGCCCAGGGCCACGGCGAGCCCAACCCGACCTGGATCCCGGCGGCCGAGCGCGGCGCCCAGGCGCTGGCCGACGAGATCAACGGCTTCCCCGGCAGCACCGTCGGCGAGATCTTCGACATCCCGATGACGGCGCACTTCCTGGGCGGCTGCCCGATCGGCGACGCCCCCGGGACCGGCGTGGTGGACCCGTACCACCGGCTGTACGGCTACCCGGGCATCAGCGTGGTGGACGGTTCGGCCGTCTCCGCCAACCTGGGCGTCAACCCCTCGCTCACCATCACGGCCCAGGCCGAGCGTGCCCTGTCGATGTGGCCGAACAAGGGCGAGGCGGACCCGCGCCCGGCCCAGGGCGAGGAGTACCGGCGGGTCGCGGCGGTGGCGCCGGTGCGGCCGGCCGTGCCCGAGGGCGCGTTCGGCGCGCTGCGGCTGCCGCTGCTGCCCGTCCCGGAGGTCCCGAAGAAGCGCGGCTGAACCCGGTCCGGCGGGCCAATCCGCCTGCGCCGGTTCCCGGTTGACAGCCGTTCGGGTCCGATGGGATAAACGGGCTCCCTGGGGCGGCCAGGAACTCGTCGAGCGGGGGGAACGCGGGCCATGGCCAACTGCACATCGTGCGGGGCGACTTCGGCGGAGGGGGCGCCCGCCTGCGGGTCGTGCGGCCGGCCGTTCGCGCCCCCGGCCCCGCCGGCCGCCCCGCCGACCGCCCCGCCGACCGCCCCGCCGGCCGCCGTCCCGCCGCCACCTCCGGGTGCGGCTGCGCCCGTTCCGCCGTCCGTGCCGCCGCCCGGGTACGGTCCACAGCCGGGGTACGGGCCCGCGGCCGCGGCCCCGCCCGCCCTGGGCAGCTGGGGTGCCGGGCAGTCGTACGACAGGCAGCCCGCCCTCCAGCGCCTGCTGACGGCCGCGGACTGGCGCCCGGCGGCCAGGGCGGCCGTCGCGCCGACCCTCGTCCTGCTGGCCGTGGCGCTGGTCGCGGCGGTCCCCGGCGACTACCAGTACCAGTACCGGTTCGAGGCGCCCGGCTTCGGCGAGCGCTTCGGCGCGATGCTGTCGATGACCCTGAACGCGCTCGGCGCGCCGTTCCGGCTCGCCTACCAGGGCTCGGTGGGCCGGGGTCCGGGCGGCTGGACCGAGACCGTCCGGGTGCTGCCGATGACCGTCACGGTCCTGTGGTGCCTGGCGCTCTGGCTCGGCCTGCGGGCCGGGCTGCGCCGGCGCAAGGCGGCCGAGGGCCAGCTGACCCGGGGCCAGGCCGCCGCCGAGGCGATGCGCACCGCGGCGGTCCTCGCGGCGGTGAGCCTGGCGCTCGGCCTGGTCGGCGGTACGGACTGGAGCCCGGACGGCCGCGGCGTGAAGTCCGACTACTTCGACTCCCGGGGGAAGCCGGAGCTGCTGGTCACCGCGGACTCCGGCTGGCTGGAGGCGGTCGCCTGGACCGTGGTGCCGGCCGCCCTGCTGGCCTTCCTGGTGTACGGCACCGACGCGCTGCGCTGGGCGGCCTGGCGCAGCCGCTCGGTGCGCGGCTGGGCGGTGGCCGCGCTGACCGCCGGCCAGGCGCTCGCGGTCTCGGTGGGGCTGTCCTCGGTGGCGGCCTTCCTGCTGGTCGCGCTGAACAGCGACGACGGGGCGTTGACCGGGGTCTCGCTGGCCTTCCTGCCCAACCTCGGCCTCGGTCTGCTCGGTTTCGGCTCGGGGGCGGGCTTCCGGACGCACACCGGTCTGTCCGGTGACGGCGGCGGCTCGTGGCGCGACCGCAGCAACGACACCGAGTTCTCCTTCTTCGACCTGCGGGACCTGGGCGCCGACTGGCGCTGGGCCGGCCTGGCCGCGCTCGTCGCGGCGGGCGTGCTCGGCTGGGCGGCGTACCGGCGGCGCCTGGACGCGACCGACCGGCTGCGCCTGGCGGCCCTGCACGCCGGGGCGCTCACCCTGCTGATGGCGCTCTCCGGGGCGCGGTTGGTGGAGACCACGTCCATGGCGGGCTGGACCGAGACCGCCCGGATGGAGTTCTCGCAGGAGTCCTCGGCCGGGCTGGTGTTCCTGGGCACGCTGGTGGCCAACGCGGTCTGGGCGCTGGTCGGCGCCCTGCTGGTGCCGCCGCTGCTGGTGGCCGTCCGCGACCGGGGCGCGGGCGCGCCGAACGGCGCGGTGCCGTACGCCGAGTCCCCGTTCGCCCGTGCCCAGGGCGGCGCGCCGCACCCGGCGACGGTGCCGCCGCAGGTGCCGTACGCGACGCCGCCGCACGGCGTTCCGGCGCAGCAGGGCGGTCCGGTGCCGGGGTACGGCGGGCCGGCGCGGGCCGTCGTGCCGCAGGACGCGCCGTTCGACTCCGGGGGCGGGGTGAGCGAGGTGCTCGACTCGCACGAGGAGCCGCCCGTCCCGGCCGGCGGGGCGCCGGTGCCCGGCGCGGTGCCGCCGCCCCCGGCCGAGGAGCCGGTCGACCCGAGCGTCTGGCGCAAGCACCCCTGACCCGGGCGGCCGTCGGGGTGCCGGAGGCCGGGAGCACGGGGAAAGGGCAAAGGGCCCCGCGGGGGAACGGGGCCCTTTGTCGTTCAGCACTCGGCGTCAGGGCCGCGCCGGTGCTGGGGTGACGGCGCCGGGGGAGGAGCGCCGTCGTGTCGGTCGGCTTCGGGGTGCGCCGCGCGGCTCCGGCGTGGGTGGCCGGCCGTGCGGGGCGCGCACCTCCGTGCGCGGCGGGTCGGCACGCAGGTCTGCGCCGGTCCCACGCTCACGGAGCGTGAACTGACAATCGCTGCCACCGCCCTGCGGCGCGGCTGCGGAGAACGCCGTCGCGGGCCTCCTCGGTGGGCCGTGAGGCGCCGGGAGAACCGCTTACAACGAGCATCGTGCTGGACAAGGGGCTCGCTCTGCAACCGGTTCGGCACAGTTCGGCACAGAGCATTTCCCGACGGGGCCGCCATCGATGATCACGGTGCGTAGTGGTTCGGATGGTTGTGGCGCACGGGGACGCGCGTAGCGGCACGAGGTGGACGGGGGAGTGCGCCCGGGCGCGCACCGGAACGGACCGGGGGTGCGACGGCCGGTCCCGGGCGTCCCCGGACTCCGGCCGTCCCACCTCTCGGCCCAGTCGCGGCCGGGGTCGCTGTCCCCTGCTCGCCGGCCGCGGCACCCGCGCACGGTCCCACGGAGCCGCGCGCCCGGCGGACCGGGCGGCGGCACCACGTGCGCCGGTGGACTGGGGTGGAGCTCCACGCGTGGTCCTGCTGCCGTACGGTGCCCCCGCGGGGACGGGCGGCGCGTCTGGCGGACGCGGCGCGGCCGTACGTTCGTCAGAAGCAACGAACCGCGGCCTCGCCCGGTCACGGTTCATTGGACGGGCAGACGAGTGAAACCGGACAGCCCGGTAGAATCGGTGTCCAGACACCCCACACCGTCCGCCGCAGCCGCAGTCCCGCCGGGGAGGCGGCCACGCGTGACACCTCGATACCGCTGCCGGAAGGCCGTCTGTGTCCTCTGCAATTCCCGTCCAGTCCGCGCCGGACAACGACCCCGTCCTGGTGGTCGACTTCGGCGCCCAGTACGCCCAGCTCATCGCCCGTCGGGTGCGTGAGGCGCGGGTCTACAGCGAGATCGTGCCGAGCAGCATGCCGGTCGCCGAGATGCTCGCCAAGAACCCCAAGGCGATCATCCTCTCCGGTGGCCCCTCGTCGGTCTACGAAGACGGCGCGCCGCAGATCGACCGCGCGATCTTCGAGGCCGGTGTCCCGGTCTTCGGCATGTGCTACGGCTTCCAGCTGATGGCCAAGAGCCTCGGCGGCACCGTCGACAACAACGGCGCCCGCGAGTACGGCCGCACCCCGCTGACCGTCTCCCGCACCGGCTCCACCCTGTTCGAGGGCGTCCCGGCGCAGCACTCGGTGTGGATGTCGCACGGCGACGCCTGCTCCGCCGCCCCGGAGGGCTTCGCCGTCACCGCCTCCACCGACCTGGTCCCGGTCGCGGCCTTCGAGAACGACGAGGCCCGGCTCTACGGCGTCCAGTACCACCCCGAGGTGCTGCACTCCGACCACGGCCAGCAGGTCCTGGAGCACTTCCTCTACCGCGGCGCCGGCATCGCCCCGACCTGGACCACCGGCAGCGTGGTCGACGAGCAGATCGCCCTGATCCGCGAGCAGGTCGGCGACAAGCGCGCGATCTGCGGCCTGTCCGGCGGCGTGGACTCCGCGGTCGCGGCCGCCCTGGTCAACAAGGCCATCGGCGACCGGCTGACCTGTGTCTACGTCGACCACGGCCTGATGCGCAAGGGCGAGACCGAGCAGGTCGAGAAGGACTTCGTGGCCGCCACCGGCGTCCAGCTGAAGGTCGTCGACGCCGCCGAGCGCTTCCTGAACGCGCTGAAGGGGGTCACCGACCCCGAGGAGAAGCGCAAGATCATCGGCCGGGAGTTCATCCGGGTCTTCGAGCAGGCCCAGGCCGAGATCGTCGCCGAGGCCGGCGAGCAGGGCGAGTCGGTCGACTTCCTGGTCCAGGGCACCCTGTACCCGGACGTGGTGGAGTCCGGTGGCGGCACCGGCACCGCCAACATCAAGTCCCACCACAACGTCGGCGGCCTGCCCGAGGACCTCCAGTTCCAGCTGGTGGAGCCGCTGCGCAAGCTGTTCAAGGACGAGGTCCGGATGGTCGGCCAGGAGCTGGGCCTGCCGGAGGAGATCGTCCAGCGCCAGCCGTTCCCGGGCCCGGGCCTGGGCATCCGGATCGTCGGCGAGGTCACCAAGGAGCGTCTGGACCTGCTCCGCGACGCCGACGCGATCGCCCGCGAGGAGCTGACCGCGGCCGGTCTGGACCGCGAGATCTGGCAGTGCCCGGTCGTGCTGCTCGCCGACGTCCGCAGCGTGGGCGTGCAGGGCGACGGCCGCACCTACGGCCACCCGATCGTGCTGCGCCCGGTCTCGTCCGAGGACGCCATGACCGCCGACTGGTCGCGCCTGCCGTACGACGTGCTGGCGAAGATCTCCACCCGGATCACCAACGAGGTCCGCGACGTGAACCGCGTCGTCGTCGACGTCACCAGCAAGCCGCCGGGCACCATCGAGTGGGAGTGATCACTCCCGCCGGCCGCCGGGACGCTTCTTCGTCCTGAGGCCGATGCCTGAACGGTCGCGCCGTCGTTCCCGTACTGGAG
>NZ_JBSHBN010000094.1:0-30953 GCF_053612025.1 Kitasatospora sp. NPDC054768 | reverse complement strand
CTCGGCCTGCGCCCGCGCGGGCCCCCGCGTTCTCCGGTCCCGGCGGCCCCCCCCCCCGCGACCGTTTGCGGTGCGGGCGTCGCTCTCCGGGAGGACCTCCCACCGAAAGCGGCCGGGAGCGGGCAGAATGCGGACCGGACCTGTCAGGGACTGGCAGGCGGCGAGGGAAGGTGTGAGGGATGTCGGAGGCCAGCAACTCGGTGCCGGCCGGTGGCGGCGCGGCCGGCCGGGCCGCCAGGGCGGCGCGACTGCGGGCGCTCGCGTCCACGTACGCGCTGCTGCCTCTGCGGCTCTTCCTCGGCGTCACCTTCGTCTACGCCGCGCTCGACAAGCTCTCCGACGCCCACTTCCTGGCCGGGGCGGGCGACCCGGCGTCCTTCGTCTCGCAGACCCAGGCCGCCAAGGCGGGCGGCAGCCCGATCTCCTTCCTGCTCGGCCCCGCCCTCGACCACCCGACCCTGTTCGCGCTCGCCGTCGCCTTCGGCGAGCTGGCGGTGGGCCTGGGCACCCTGCTCGGCCTCTGGGGCCGGGTCGCCGCGCTCGGCGGCGCGCTGCTCAACCTCAGCCTGTGGCTGACCGTCAGCTGGAGCGTCTCGCCGTACTACCTCGGCAACGACCTGGCCTACCTGATGGCCTGGACGCCGCTGCTGCTGGCCGGCACGCCGTACCTGTCGGTGGACGGCTACCTGGCCCGCCGGGCCGGACGGGACCGCGCGCGCGGGCTGGGCGAGGACCACGTCAAGCGCCGGGCCCTGGTGGACGGCGGGATCGCGGCCGTCGCGATCGGCGGGGCCGGGCTGCTCACCGGCTCGCTGACCCGGACCTTCGGCCGGGACAAGCCGGCCGCGCCCGAGCCGTCGGCGGCCCCGGTCTCCGCCGTCCCGTCCGCCGCGGCCCCGGCCTCCGGTGCCCCGGCGACGGCGCCCACGGTGCCCGCCGCGAGCGTGCCGGTCGGCGGCTCGGCCCAGGTCAAGGACCCGGCCACCGGGGACGCCGTCTACATCGTCCAGCCCAAGGCCGGCCAGTACTGCGCCTTCTCCGCGGTGTGCACCCACTCCGGCTGCGCCGTGGACGCGCCGAAGAACGGCCAGCTGTACTGCCCCTGCCACGGCTCCCGGTTCGACGCCGCGACCGGTGCGGTGGTCAACGGGCCGGCGGTCAAGCCGCTGCCCAAGTACGCCGTCAGCAAGGACGGGGACCGGCTGGCCCTGGGCCCGCAGCAGAGCTGAGGGCCCGGAGCCGGGCTGAGGGCCCGGAGCCGGTCAGGGGCGGCCCGGGACGTCCGGGGGCCTGCCCCGGACGCTCACTCCTCGCGGTCGGGCCGGCCGCGCCGGGCCACCGCCGCGACCGCGCCGGCCAGGCCGCCGACACCGAGCACGATGAAGGTGACCGGGATGACGATCCGCCCGTTCACCGACTGGTCGTTGAGCGCCGCGACCAGGTAGAGCACCGCGAGTACGGTGAACAGCGCGCCCGCGATCAGCGAGAACAGGTCGAGCCGGTGCTTCCTCACTGCTGGACCACCTTGATGTTGCCGAGCCCGATGCCGAGTTCGAGATTGAGGGTCCCCTTGGCCGGCTGCCCGTTGGCAGGGCCGATCAGGTAGGTGTGCCGCCCGGTGCCGTCGCTCCGCTCACCCGGGACGGTGACGTTGCCCAGGCCGACCCGGGTCACCAGGTTCACCGTGATGTCGTCCGGCACGGTGACCGTCATGTCGCCGGTTCCGAGGTCGACCTTGGTGGCGAGGGTGGCCCCCGCCGGGTCGAGCGCGGAGAGGTCGAGCCTGATCTGCCCGGCGCCCAGGTTGTACCGGTCGCGCAGGTCGGTCGCCGAGGCGACGGTCCAGTCGCGATCGCCGACGGCGTTGCGCATGGAGTCCGGCGAGTGGCCGACGAAGGCCAGCGCCAGGGTGAGCAGCAGGCCGGTCACCGCCAGCCGGCGGGCCCGGCCGAACTTCGCGCCGACCAGCAGCGTCAGGCCCACCACCAGCAGCGCGGCGGCCAGCACCGTCGCACCCAGCACGGTGGGGTCGTGGTGGTCGGCGGAGGCGGCCCAGACCGCGGCGCCCGCGCCGATCGCCAGCAGGAAGCCGAAGAAGCCGAGCGCCGAGCGCTCCCGGGGGCGCCGTACGGCGGCGGGCGCGGGGCGTCGCCCGGGGTGCTCCTTGCGCAGCGGGTCGCCCTGCGGCAGGTCGGCGCGCTGCCACCAGGGCCGGGCCGGGCCACCGGCCGGCGGCACCGGGGTGCCGAACGGCGGGGTCGGGGTGCCGAACGGCGGCGTCGGGGTGCCGAAGGGCGGTGTCGGGGTGGCCGAGGAGCCGCCCCCGTACGGATTGCGCTCGGGGTGGCGGGGGTCCCACAGGTAGCCGCCCGCGCCGGGGGCCGGGCTGTCGGCGGGGCCCTTTCCGGCGGCCCGGGCGGACTCGTCCTGCTCCGGCCGCGGCCAGCGGTAGGCCCCGGCGCTCCCGGCGCCCGCCGCGCCGCCGGTGACCCCGGTGACCCCGGTGCCCTCGGACCCGTCGGACCCCGGGAAGTGGCGGTCGTACGGCCCGCCGCCGCGGCGGTCGCGCCCCCGGCCGCGGCCCCGGCGGCGCTCCGGGTCGTAGCGCACCGCCAGGAAGACCAGGGCGGCGAGCAACAGCAGCGGGAACATCTGGTCCCCGTCGCCCATCGAGGAGAAGAACACCCCGGTGCCGATCACGGTCAGCAGAACCGCGCCGACCGACTGGCCGTCCACCCGCCCGGTGAGCACCCGCTGGAGCTCGGTGCGCCCGCCGCGGCCCTTGGACTCGTCGTCGGTCGGGACGATCAGCCAGGCCAGGCCGTACAGGAACAGCCCGAGGCCGCCGGAGAGGCAGAGCACCACCGTGACGATCCGGAAGACCACCGGGTCGATGTCCAGGTGCCGGCCGAGGCCGCCGCAGACGCCGGCCACCACGCGGTGGTGCTCGGCCCGGGTCAGTGGCGGGCGGTCCGGTTCCGGCGGGGCGGCGGGCCCGGCCTCCTCGATGCGGGGGTCCTCGGTCATGGGCACCATCCTTCCGGCAGGGGCGGGCCCGGCCCAACCGGGTCGATCCCTGTCCGTACCCTGACTTGTCCCTGATACGCGATGGGGACACACCCTGATGCGCCCGTGGGCGCGCGCGTGGAACCATCGGTGCCGTGGCAGCCCCCGGTACCGATCCCCGACCCACCGCCCCCGACGCCGCGTCGTCGGCCGGCGCCGACCCGAGCGCGCCCGACGACGGGAGGCCGCCCTACCGGCGGCTCTACCGCAGCCCGCAGGGACGGATGCTCGGCGGCGTCGCGCACGGCCTGGCGGTGCACCTCGGGCTGCCGGTGCGGTGGGTGCGGATCGCCTTCGTCGTGCTGTTCTTCGCGCAGGGGATCGGCGCCCTGCTGTACGCCGCCTTCTGGTTCGTGGTGCCGATCGGCATCGGCGAGCCCTCGCAGCGCGGCGGCGCCCAGTGGGTGTACGTCAACGGGGTGTTCGTCCCGGCCTCGCCCGGGGTGCAGGGCGGCCTGCTGAGCAAGGGCGGCCAGGCCGGCGGCTGGGTGGCCCGGATGCGCCGACTGCTCCAGCACACCCTGCAGGGCGAGCCGGTGGGCTCCCCCGCGGAGGGGGAGGAGGCGGCGCCGGCCGGCAAGGCCGGGCAGGGCGGCCTGGGCCAGCTCGCCGCCCTGGTGATGACGGTGATCGGCCTGATCGCCCTGCTCAACGTGCTCGGCCTGCAGACCGCCAAGCCGTACACCTGGCCGCTGCTGGCGATCGGCGTCGGCGTGGCGCTGGTCTGGCGGCAGGCCGACGACTCGCGCTGGCAGCGCTGGTTCGGCATCGAGGAGGGCGAGAAGCGGCGCGGCGCCTACACCCGGGTCGGCGCCGGCGTGCTGCTCGCGGTGGCCGGCACCATCGCGCTGCTCGCCATGCAGGGCAGCGGTTCCACGCTCGGCTCGGTGGTCGAGGCCTCGCTCGCGGTGCTGGCCGGCGTGCTGGTGCTGCTGGGCCCGTACGGACTGCGGCTCTGGCAGGACCTCGGGGCCGAGCGCACGGCCCGCATCCGCGCCCAGGAGCGGGCCGAGATCGCCGCGCACATCCACGACTCCGTGCTGCACACCCTGACCCTGATCCAGCGCCGGGCCGAGGACCCCAAGGAGGTGCTGCGGCTGGCCCGCTCGCAGGAGCGCGAGCTGCGGCTGTGGCTGTACCGCCCGGAGGCCGCCGCCGAGGCCGCGCCGGACACCATGGCGGAGAGCCTGCGGGCCGCCGTCGCCGAGGTCGAGGACCGGCACGGCGTCCCGGTGGAGCTGGTGATCGTCGGCGACTGCCCGATGGACGAGAGGATCGCGGCACAGATGCAGGCCGCGAGGGAGGCGACCGTCAACGCGGCCAAGTACGGTGGCGGGGGACCGGTCCAGGTCTACGCCGAGGTGGAGGGGAGGACGGTGTCGGTGTTCGTCCGCGACCACGGCCCCGGCTTCGACCCCGACACGGTGCCCGAGGACCGGATGGGCGTACGGGAGTCGATCATCGGCCGGATGAAGCGCAACGGCGGCACCGCTCGGGTGCGGCCGGCGGCGGGCGGCGGCACCGAGGTCGAGTTGGAGATGGAGAGAGCGGATGACTGAGGCAGCTCCGGAGCGTTCTGCGCGGGTCGTGCTGGTGGACGACCACCGGATGTTCCGGACGGGGGTCAGGGCCGAGATCGGCCGCACCGAGGTGACCGGAATCGACGTGGTCGGCGAGGCCGACGACGTGGACTCGGCGGTCCGCGTGGTCGCCGAGACCAGGCCGGACGTGGTGCTGCTCGACGTCCACCTGCCGGGCGGCGGCGGCGTCGAGGTGCTGCGCCGCTCGGCCGGGGTGATGGGCGAGGGGTCGGGCGGTGCGGCGCGCAGCGCCTCGGACAAGAGCGGTGGCGAGCGACGGGAGGGCGTGAAGTTCCTGGCGCTGTCGGTGTCGGACGCCGCCGACGACGTCATCGGCGTCATCCGCGGCGGCGCGCGCGGCTACGTCACCAAGACCATCACCGGCGCCGACCTGGTGAACGCGATCTTCCGGATCGCCGACGGCGACGCGGTGTTCTCGCCCCGGCTGGCCGGCTTCGTGCTGGACGCCTTCGCCGCGACCGACACCCCGCCGGTGGACGAGGACCTGGACCGGCTCACCCAGCGCGAGCGCGAGGTCCTGCGGCTGATCGCCCGCGGCTACGCCTACAAGGAGATCGCCAAGCAGCTCTTCATCTCGGTGAAGACGGTCGAGAGCCACGTCTCCGCGGTGCTGCGCAAGCTCCAGCTGAGCAACCGCCACGAACTGACCCGCTGGGCCACCGCCCGCCGTCTGGTCTGAGGCTCTGAGGCTCCGAGGGGCCGAGGCGCCCGGTCCGGGGCGTCCGGCGCCCTCGAAGGCCGGTGCGGTCCCGTCCGACCGGCCCGCACCGGCCCGCACCGGCCCGCGCCGGCCCGGTCGCCCGGGGCGGGCGGGCTTGTCGGCGGGTGGCCATAGACTCGATGTGCCATGAGTAGCCTCTTTGACGACCTTCCGCTCCCCGGTTTCGAGGCACCCGCCGCCGGGTCGAAGCAGCCCGCCGCTCCCCTCGACGAGGAGCCCCCGCCGTACGACGACGACGTTCCGTACGACGCGTACGAGGAGGCCATCCCGGACGGGCTGTTCCGGACCGACCACTCCGCCGAGGCGGAGCGGGACGCCTGGTACCGCAACGGCGCCGCGCGGACGGTGGTGGACCCGGCGCAGCTGCTGGAGGGGATGAACGACCCGCAGCGCGAGGCGGTGCTGCACGCGGGCTCGCCGCTGCTGATCGTGGCCGGCGCCGGCTCGGGCAAGACCCGGGTGCTGACCCACCGGATCGCCCATCTGCTGGGCGCCCGCGGGGTGCAGCCGGGGGAGATCCTGGCGATCACCTTCACCAACAAGGCGGCCGGCGAGATGCGCGAGCGCGTCGAGGCGCTGGTCGGCCCGCGCGCCCGGGCGATGTGGGTCTCCACCTTCCACAGCGCCTGCGTGCGCATCCTGCGCCGCGAGTCCAAGCAGCTGGGCTTCACCTCCAGCTTCTCGATCTACGACTCGGCGGACTCGCAGCGGCTGATGTCGCTGGTCTGCCGGGACCTCGACCTGGACCCGAAGCAGTTCCCGCCGAAGTCCTTCACGGCGAAGGTCAGCAACCTCAAGAACGAGCTGATCGACGAGGAGACCTTCGCCGACCAGGCCGCCAACCCGATGGAGAAGAAGCTCGCCGAGGCGTACGCGCTCTACCAGCGGCGGCTGCGCGAGGCCAACGCGCTGGACTTCGACGACATCATCATGACGACGGTGAACCTGCTGCAGGCCTTCCCCGACGTCGCCGAGCACTACCGGCGCCGGTTCCGGCACATCCTGGTCGACGAGTACCAGGACACCAACCACGCCCAGTACATGCTGGTCAGGGAGCTGAGCGGGGGCTCCGTCGCGGCCGCGCCCAGGCGCACCGCGGACGGCGACCTCGTGAACCCGGCGGCCGGGCGGCTCGCCGAGGTGCCGCCGGCCGAGCTGTGCGTGGTCGGCGACGCGGACCAGTCGATCTACGCCTTCCGCGGCGCGACCATCCGCAACATCCTCCAGTTCGAGGAGGACTACCCGAACGCGACCACGATCCTGCTGGAGCAGAACTACCGCTCCACCCAGACCATCCTGAGCGCCGCCAACGCCGTCATCGAGCGCAACGCCAACCGCCGCGAGAAGAAGCTGTGGACGGCCGGCGAGCACGGCGAGAAGGTCATCGGCTACGTCGCGGACGACGAGCACGGCGAGGCCCAGTTCATCGCCGACGAGATCGACCGGCTCACCGACAAGGGCGAGGCCAAGCCCGGCGACGTCGCGATCTTCTACCGGACCAACGCCCAGTCCCGCGTGTTCGAGGAGGTGTTCATCCGGGTCGGCCTGCCGTACAAGGTGGTCGGCGGGGTGCGCTTCTACGAGCGCAAGGAGGTCCGGGACGTCCTGGCGTACCTGCGGGTGCTCTCCAACCCGGAGGACACCGTGCCGCTGCGCCGGATCCTCAACGTGCCCAAGCGCGGCATCGGCGAGCGGGCCGAGGCGATGATCGACGCGCTGGCCGCGCGGGAGCGGATCTCCTTCGCCCGGGCGCTGGTCCGGGTCGACGAGGCCTACGGGATGGCCGCGCGCTCGGCCAACGCCGTCAAGAAGTTCAACACCCTGATGGCCGGGCTGCGCCAGGTCGTCGAGTCGGGCGCGGGCCCGGCGGCGGTGCTGGAGGCCGTCCTGGAGGAGACCGGCTACCTGGCGGAGCTCCAGGCGTCGACCGATCCGCAGGACGAGACCCGGGTGGAGAACCTCCAGGAGCTCGCCTCCGTCGCCCTGGAGTACGAGCAGGACCCGGGCGAGCGGCCGGACGGCGACGCCGAGGGCACGCCGCCGGTCGGCTCGCTCGCCGACTTCCTGGAGCGGGTCGCGCTGGTCGCCGACTCCGACCAGATCCCGGACGACGACGAGAACGGGCAGGGCGTCATCACGATGATGACCCTGCACACCGCCAAGGGCCTGGAGTTCCCGGTGGTCTTCCTGACCGGCATGGAGGACGGGATCTTCCCGCACATGCGGGCGCTCAACCAGGTCAAGGAGCTGGAGGAGGAGCGCCGGCTCGCGTACGTCGGGCTCACCCGGGCCCGCGAGCGGCTGTACCTGACCCGCTCGGTGCTGCGCAGCGCCTGGGGGCAGCCGGCCTACAACCCGGCCTCGCGGTTCCTGGAGGAGATCCCGGAGACGCTGGTGGAGTGGAAGCGCACCGGGGCCGCGCAGGCGCCGGTCCAGCGCGGCTACTCCTCCGGCTCGTCCTGGGGCAGGTCCTCGTCCGGGGGCGGCGGTTCGCGGTCCTCGTCGACGGCGGCCGCGCCGAAGGCGGGCTGGGGGCAGTCGGCCCGGCGCGGCGGCCGGACGGTGGAGCGCGAGGCCGTCTCGCTCGCGGTCGGCGACCGGGTCACCCACGACAGCTTCGGGCTGGGCACGGTGATGGCCGTCACGGGCGCCGGCGACCGGGCGCAGGCCACCGTCGACTTCGGTGCCGAGGGCCGCAAGCAGCTGCTGCTGCGCTACGCGCCCGTCGAGAAGCTGTAGGGCGGCTCAGCGCGGGTCCAGCCCGTTCGCGAGGAACCAGGGCAGCGGGTCGATCGGTCCGCTGCCCTGCGGCCGGATCTCGAAGTGCAGGTGCGGGCCGGTGCTGTTGCCGCTGGTGCCGACGAAGGCGATCACGTCGCCCTGCTTCACCGGGCCCTTGCGCACCTTGTACGCCCGCAGGTGGCAGTACCAGGCCTCGGTGCCGTCGGGCATCTTGAGGATCGTCATGTAGCCGTAGAACGGGTTCCACTGGGTGCGCAGGGTGCCGTCGGTCACGGCGTAGACCTCGGAGCCGCCGTCCACCGGGAAGTCGATGCCGGTGTGCCGGTTGGCCCAGTGGGTGCCGGCCTCGCCGAACTGTTCGCCGAGACCGTGCCGGGCGACCGGCATGACCACCTTGGGCCCGACCGGCTCGGGCGCCGGCTCGGCGGTGGGCTGCGCGGTGGGTGCCTCGGTGGGCTGGGCGCCGGCCAGCGGCAGGCGGGCGTCGCCGCGCGAGGCCTGGGTCGGCGCGCCGGCCGCCACCGCCTGGGCCGCCGCCTGAGCGGCGGTGGTGTCCGGGGCGTTGTCGGCCGCGGTCCGCGGCACCTGTCCGGCGGCCTGGGCGCGCTGCTGGTCGGCCTCCCCCTGCACCGTGATCGCCGCCGCCGCGGCCACCCCGAGCGCGGCCACCGACGGCAGCGCGACCCGCAGCAGCGCCGTCCGGGTGGCCGCCCTGGCGGCGCCGCGGCGCTGGGCACGGGACTGCTCGCGGGCGGCGAGGCGCAGCTCCGCGCGGGTCGGACGGGCGGCTGCATCGGGAGCCATCGGGGGCTGCCTCCTCGGTGGGCCTCGGACGTCGTCGGGCGGGGGAAGACAGCCGTGACTGTAGCTCCCTGGCCGACGCCCCGGAAAAACCTCCGGATGTCAAGGGGGCGGCCGGGGGGTCTGTGCGGAGGTTGCGGGGAGGAGGGGTAGGCCCGCCGGTGGCAAGGCCCGGAGCTGTGACTTTGCCCTCCTCTTGGGAGGTGGCACGGTCAACCGTGCCGGGTGGCGCTAACCTCCCCTCAGGTTGGTTATTGACCGTTAACCGCGCCGGCGGCCCACGAGGCCCGGTCGGATGGTGGACGACGACGTCCAGGAGGCAGTCATGAGTGTGTCGGGGCCGATCCGTGTGGTGGTCGCCAAGCCCGGGCTCGACGGTCACGACCGTGGTGCCAAGGTCATCGCGCGCGCCCTGCGCGACGCCGGTATGGAGGTCATCTACACCGGACTGCACCAGACGCCCGAGCAGGTCGTCGACACCGCGATCCAGGAGGACGCGGACGGCATCGGGCTGTCCATCCTCTCCGGCGCCCACATGACGCTGTGCGCGCGGGTCCTGGAGCTGCTGAAGGAGCGCGACGCGGAGGACATCAAGGTCTTCTGCGGGGGGATCATCCCGGACGAGGACATCGCCGAACTCAAGGCGATGGGTGTCGCGGACATCTTCACCCCGGGCACGCCGACCCGCGACGTGGTCGCCTGGGTCGAGTCGAACCTGCGGGCCGGCTGAACCACCGCGCGTCGAGCGGGCCGCCCCTCCCGGGGCCGGCCCGCTCCGCCGTTCCGGGGCCCGGAAAGCCGACGGGCCGGCCCGTCGGCCCCGGCTCAGCCCGCCAGCTCCGCGAGCATCGCCGCCCGGAAGCGCAGGGTGCCGGCCAGCCGGGCGAAGGTCTCGGACCACGCGGAGTCCGGGGCGGCCCCGGCGGCCAGCTCCTCCACCGCGGCGGCCGTCTCCGGGGCGAGCGCGCGCTCCGTCATCCCGAGCACCCCGCTGTGGCTCCACGGGTACGCCCCGGAGGCCGCCGCCCGGGCCAGGGCGGTCACCACGGCGGTGGACAGCGGTGGCGTCCACGGGGTGGCGCAGGCGCCGAGCAGCTGGAAGGCGTCGCCCAGCCCGTGCGCCGTGATGAACGCCGCCGTCCAGACGGCCCGCTCCTCCGGCGGGAGGACGGCCAGCAGCTTGGCCGGGGCGCCGGTGGCGCGCGCCGCGCGGGCCCGCGCACCGCGCCCGGACGGGGCCGGGCCGAGCAGCGCCCGGGCCCAGTCGGCGTCCTGCTGGCGGACGGCGGCCCGCGCCCAGGCCTCCCGCAGGTCGTCGGCCCAGCTGCTGCTGGTCTCGTCGATGCTGTCGCCGACCCGCAGGGCGAGCAGCTGCTCGGGCGTCAGCCCGGTGCTCTCCGGCCAGAGCGACAGCGGCGCGGCGGCCACCACCTCGCCGAACCACCAGGCCCGTTCGCCGCGCCCGGTGGGCGACTTGGGCGCGATCCCGTCGCGCTGCATCTGCGCGTCGCACTCGGCGGGCGGGGTGACCAGCAGATGCGTGCCGGTGCCGGCGAGTCGGACGGCGGCCCGCGCCCGCTCGGCCATCCGGCGGGCCAGGGCCGAGCCGGGCAGAGTGGAGAGCAGTTCGGCGGCGGTGGCCCGGACGTTCTTGCTCCGGTCGCCGAGGGCGGCCTCCAGGAACGGTTCGTCGGCGGGGGAGAGGCCGTCCTGGAGGGCGTCCAGGAAGAGCAGGCGGTCCTCGGCGCGCTCGGTGGACCAGGTGCCGCGCAGCAGTTCCAGGCCGGCCGCCGGGTCGCGGCGGCGCAGCAGCGTGAGGTGGGTGACCCGCTCGGCGAACAGGCCCTCGTGCCAGAGCCGGTCGTCCGTCGGCCGTTGCGGCAGGTCGGGGGCGGTGGTGCGCAGCACGAACCGCCAGTCGGGGTTCTGCTCGGCCAGCCAGCGGCCCGGCGGACCGGCCAGGGCCACGGCGTCGGGGCGCAGTTCGCTGCGGGCGCGGGCGGCGTCGAGCAGGCCGGGTATCAGCGCCGCGGGCGGGCGCAGGCCCCGGGCCCGGGCGGTGGTGAGCCACTGCGGCAGCAGCTCGGCCAGGTTGGCCAGGGTGCCGCCGCCGCTGCCGGCCCGCCCCGAGAGCAGGACGGCCAGCCGGCGGGCGGCCGGCTCGGGCAGCTCCGGGCGGGTGTCCTCGGCTGCGGGCGGGCCGGGCGGCCCGGCGGCCGGTACGGGCAGCGCTCCGGCCCGGCGGCGGACGGCGGCCAGTGCGGCCAGCTCCAGCAGGGCGGTGGCCGGGTCGCCCCGGTCCACGGCGTCCGCGAGGGGCAGGGCGGTGGCCGGGAGCGGGCGGCGGTCGGTGCCGAGCAGCGCGCTGGTGTGCAGGGTCTCCCACGGGTCCTGGGTGATCGTCATGCCGGGTTCTCCTGGGGAGTGTCCGGGGCGTGTCTGGGGCACGCCCTACGCGTTGGTGAGGCCGACCGGGCGTCGGCCGGCGGCCCAGGCCGTGACCGGGGCGAAGCCCTGGTGGCCGTACTCGCCGAAGACCGTCAGCGGGCGGCCGGTGGAGACGGCGGCCAGCCGCCACAGGGCCGTCTCCGGGACGGTCGAGGCGCGGACCGGCACGGTGTGGTGGCCGTCCGTCAGGAACCAGCCGTCCGGGGTGCGGACCGGGACGACGTCGCCGAGCACGGTCGGCCGGCTCTCCAGCCACGGGTCGTCGGCGACGGCGGTGCCGTAGCCGGCCACCGCCTCGGCGACGGTGAGCCCGGCGGGCGGTTCGCCGGGGCCCGGCTCGGGGGCGCCGTAGCGCTCGCCGAGGGTGGCGCGCAACGGGTGGGCGCCCGGGTGGTAGGCGAGGTCGGCCTCCACCAGGCGGCCGGTGGGCAGGGCGAGGGCGGGGGCCTGGCCGGTGCGGCCGAAGGAGAGCAGCAGCGCCGGGCGGCCGGTCTTGGCACCGCGCAGCCAGATCCGGCGGGTGATGAGCCGCTCGTCCGAGGTGTCGCGGCTGCCGAGCACCAGCCAGCGGTCGCGGACGGTCGGGCCGGCCAGCACCTCGTTGCTCTCCACGGTGTAGCCGACCCGGGTGCGGACGGTGGCGGCCAGCTCGGCGGGCAGTTCGTCCAGCCGGGTGGCGGCGGTGGCGAGCAGGTGCAGCATCGCGTACTCCTCCAGCAGCCGCTCCTGCGGCAGCGCGTCCAGTTCGCGGACCCGGGCGGCCAGGCCGGGGGCCTGTGCGTCGACCATCCGGGCGGCGACCTCCTCCCAGGGCCCGGCGGTGGACTGGTCGGCGAGGCCGTGCCGGACCCGGTCGGCCAGCCGCAGCCGCAGCTCGGCCGCGCCGGCCGCGACCCGGGCGCCGCGCCGCTCGGCCCGGCGCCGGGCGCCCTCCGGATCGACGACCTGCTCCTTCACGCGCTTCTCGGCGCGCTCCTGGCGGGACGTGAGCCACTCGGCCACCCAGTCGGCGGGCTCCCCGGCCGGGACGGCCTGCGGGGTTCCGCTCCACAGCAGGAGGAGCCCGAGCGCGTGCTTGCACGGGAACTTCCGGCTGGGGCAGCTGCACTGGTAGGCGGGCGTGGCGAGTTCGATCGCGGTGCGGTACGGCGTGCGGCCGCTGCCCTTGCACTCGCCCCACAGCGCGGTGCCGTCGGTGCCGGTGCCGGACCACGGCGCGGGCGCGGACAGCTTGCCCGCGGCCTTCTGCGAGGCGGCGTCAGGTGCCAGGGACAGGACGTGTTCGGTGCTCCAGCGTTCCTCCATGCGACCGACCGTAGGCGGCGGCACTGACATCGGCTGACGGCCCGTCCGGGGCCCCGCCGGGTTGTCAGTGGCTCGGTGCAGGGTTGGTTCCACAGGCCGGGACGCCGACCTGGCTCCCCCCGATCACCCTTGCGCCCGGGGCACCCGTGTGCCCGGCGGCAGACCCGAAGGAGCCCCCATGACCGACGTTCTGCGGCAGCACGCCGAGGACGCGTTCGCCGGCGAACTGGCCGCGCTGGCCGCACAGGACGACCGGCCGCGTCCCGAGCGCTGGAAGCTCTCGCCGTGGGCCGTGGCGACGTACCTGCTCGGCGGCGAACTGCCCGACGGCACCCGGATCACCCCCAAGTACATCGGCCCGCGCCGGGTCGTCGAGGTCGCCGTGACGACCCTGGCGACGGACCGCGCGCTGCTGCTGCTCGGCGTGCCGGGCACCGCGAAGACGTGGGTGTCCGAGCACCTGGCGGCGGCGATCAGCGGTGACTCCACGATGCTGGTGCAGGGCACCGCCGGCACCCCCGAGGAGGCCGTCCGGTACGGCTGGAACTACGCCCAGCTGCTCACCCGCGGGCCCAGCCGGGACGCCCTGGTGCCCTCGCCGCTGATGCGGGCGATGGCCGAGGGCAGGATCGCCCGGGTCGAGGAGCTCACCCGCATCCCGGCCGACGTGCAGGACAGCCTGATCACCATCCTGTCGGAGAAGACGCTGCCGATACCGGAGTTGGGCTCCGAGACGCAGGCGGTGCGCGGCTTCAACGTGATCGCCACCGCCAACGACCGCGACCGCGGTGTCAACGAGCTGTCCAGCGCGCTGCGCCGCCGCTTCAACACCGTGGTGCTGCCGCTGCCGGGCTCGCTGGACGAGGAGGTCGACATCGTCACCCGCCGGGTCAACCAGCTCGGCCGCTCCCTGGAACTGCCCGAACTGCCCGGCGGCGCCGAGGAGATCAGGCGCGTGGTCACCGTCTTCCGGGAGCTGCGGGCCGGGATCACGGTGGACGGCCGGACGAAGGTCAAGACCCCGAGCGGCACCCTCTCCACCGCCGAGGCGATCTCGGTGGTGACCAACGGACTCGCGCTGGCCACCCACTTCGGCGACGGTGTGCTGCGCGCCGGGGACGTGACGGCCGGCATCCTCGGCGCCGTCGTCCGCGACCCGGTGGCGGACCGGGCGGTCTGGCGCGAGTACGTCGAAGGGGTGGTGCGCGAGCGCGACGGCTGGAAGGACTTCTACCGCGCCGCCCGTGAGGTGGGGGCATGACGGCGCCCGAGGTCGCCCTGCTGGGCATCCGCCACCACGGCCCCGGCTCGGCCCGGGCGGTCGCCGCCGCGCTGGCGCAGTGGCGGCCGGACGCGGTGCTGATCGAGGGCCCGCCGGAGGCCGACGGCATCGTCCACCTGGCCGCGGAGAAGGACCTGGTCCCGCCGGTCGCGCTGCTCGCCCACGCGGTGGACGACCCGGCGAAGGCCGCCTTCTGGCCGTACGCCGAGTTCTCCCCGGAGTGGGTGGCGATCCGGCACGCCGTGGAGCACGACCTGCCGGTCCGCTTCATCGACCTGCCCGCCGGGCACGGCTTCGCGCCGGCCCCGGAGGAGGACGCGGAGGGGACGGCCGCGGAGGGGACGGCCGTCGAGGGCACGGCCGTCGAGGGGACGGCCGCCGAGGAGGAGGACGCCGAGGAGGAGGACGCCGGGCCGGTCGCCGACCCGCTGGCGCTGCTCGCCGAGGCGGCCGGGCACGACGACGCGGAGCGCTGGTGGGAGGACGTGGTCGAGCACCGCGCGCCCGGCGACGACGCGCTGGCGCCGTTCGCCGCCGTCGCCGAGGCGATGGGCGCGCTGCGCGCGAAGGGCCTCGGCGAGTCCCGCCGGGACCTGCTGCGCGAGGCGTACATGCGCCAGCAGATCCGTGCCGCCCGCCGCGCCGGGCACCGCAGGATCGCCGTGGTCTGCGGGGCCTTCCACGTCCCGGCGCTGGAGCGGATGCCCACCGTCGCCCACGACCGGGCGCTGCTCGCCGCACTGCCGAAGAAGGTGCGGACGGACATCACCTGGGTGCCGTGGACGCACCGCCGGCTCTCCCAGGCCACCGGTTACGGCGCGGGTGTGCAGTCACCCGGCTGGTACCACCACCTGTTCACCACCGACGGTGACCCGGTGCCGCGCTGGCTCACCCGGGCGGCCGACCTGCTGCGCGCCGAGGACCACCCGGTCTCCTCCGCGCACGTGATCGAGGCGGTCCGGCTGGCCGAGACCCTGGCCGTGCTGCGCGGCCGCCCGCTCGCCGGGCTGACCGAGACCCTGGACGCCGTGCGCGCGGTGCTCTGCGAGGGCTCGGACGTCGCCCTGGAGCTGGTCCGGGACCGCCTGGTGGTCGGCGACGCGCTCGGCGAGGTCCCGGACGCCGCACCGGCGGTGCCGCTCCAGCGCGACCTGACCCGGTTGCAGCGCTCGCTGCGGCTCAAGCCCGAGGCCGCGCCGAAGGACGTCGACCTCGACCTGCGCAAGGACACCGACGCGGCCCGCTCCCGGCTGCTGCACCGGCTGCGGCTGCTGGGCGTGGACTGGGGTGTGCCCGCGCGCTCCTCGGTGAACTCGACCGGGACGTTCCGGGAGAGCTGGCGGCTGTGCTGGCAGCCCGAGTTCGCGGTCCGGATCGCCGAGGCCGCCCAGTGGGGCACCACGGTCGAGGAGGCCGCGGCCAACAAGGCCGTCGGCACCGCCCGCGCCGCCGGGGAACTCGCCGAGCTGACCGGCCTGGTGGAGACCTGCCTGCTGGCCGGGCTGTCCGGCGCACTGCCCGCCGTGATGCGGGTGCTCGCCGACTGCGCGGCCCTGGACACCGACGTCGCGCACCTCGCGGGCGCGCTGCCCGCACTGGTCCGCGCGCTGCGCTACGGCGACGTGCGCGGCACCGACCACGGCGCGCTCGCCGAGGCGGCCGCAGGCCTGGCCGAGCGGATCTGCGTGGGACTGCCGCCCGGCTGCGTCGGCCTGGACGCGCAGGGGGCGGAGGCGATGCGCGGCCGCCTCGACGAGGTGCACGGCGCGATCGGCCTGCTGGCCGCCGATCCCGGCGACGTCACTGCCGCCGGCACCACCACGGCCGACACCATCACCGCCGCCTGCACCGCGCCGGACCCGGACGGCCTGGCCGGCCTGGCCGACCGCTGGGCCGCCGCCCTGGGCTCGCTGGCCCGCCGCGAGCCGGCCGGCGGACCGGCCACCGGCGCCCCCGGACTGCTGCGCGGCCGGGCCGTGCGGCTGCTGCTGGACGACGGCCGGCTCGACTCCGCGGCGGCCGGCCGACGGCTTCGGCTGGTGCTCTCCGCCGCCAACGCCCCGGCCGACGCGGCCGGTTGGGTCGAGGGCTTCCTGACCGGCGGCGGCGCCCTGCTGCTGCACGACCCGCGGCTGCTCGCCCTGCTGGACGAGTGGCTGACCGGGGTGAGCGGCGAGGCCTTCACCGACGTCCTGCCGCTGCTGCGCCGCACCTTCGCCGGACTGGAGGCGGGCGTGCGCACCACCATCGGCGGCCGGGTCGCGGCCGGCCCGCTCGGTGAGCCGCCGGCCGTCGACGCCGCGGCCGGTGAGCTGGACCGGGCCCGCGCCGACGCCGCCGTCCCGGTGGTGGCCCTGCTGCTCGGGATCCGCCCGAGGATCCCCCGGCAGGCCGCCGGCCGCGACACCTGACACCCGCCGCGGTGGCACCCACCGCACCGAACGCCTGCCCCACCGCAGGACCCGCTGAAGGAGGACGAGATGGCAGCGCCCACGACCGACGAACGGCTGCGCCGCTGGCGGCTGGTGCTCGGCGGCGAGGCCGACGGCACCGGCTGCGCCCTGCGCGGCCGCGACGCCGCGATGGACGGCGCCCTCGCCGCGCTCTACCGCGGCGCCCCCGAGGAGGGTGCCCGGGCCGGGCGCACCGGCCGCCGCGGTGCCGGGCTGGGCGGCTCGGCCCCGCAGGTGGCCCGCTGGCTGGGTGACATCCGCGAGTACTTCCCCTCCACCGTGGTGCAGCTGATGCAGCAGGACGCGATCACCCGGCTCGGCCTGGACCGGCTGCTGCTGGAGCCGGAGATGCTGGAGGCCGTCGAGCCGGACGTGCACCTGGTCGGCACCCTGCTGTCGCTCAAGCACGCGCTGCCCGAGACCACCCGGGAGAGCGCCCGGGCGGTGGTCGGCAAGGTGGTCGCCGACCTGGAGCGCCGGCTCGCCGACCGCACCCGGGCCACGCTCGGCGGCGCCCTCGACCGCAGTGCCAAGGTCAACCGTCCCCGCCACCGCGACATCGACTGGGACCGCACCATCCGGGCCAACCTGAAGAACTACCTGCCCGAGCACGGCACCGTCGTCCCCGAGCGGCTGGTCGGCTACGCCCGCGCCCAGCGCGCCGTGAAGAAGGACGTCATCCTCTGCATCGACCAGTCCGGCTCGATGGCGCCCTCGGTGGTCCACTCGGCGGTCTTCGGCGCGGTGCTCGCCTCGATGCGCACCCTGGACACCCGGCTGGTCGTGTTCGACACCTCGGTGGTCGACCTCACCGAACAGCTCACCGACCCGGTCGACGTCCTGTTCGCCACTCGGCTCGGCGGCGGCACCGACATCAACCGCGCCCTGGCCTACTGCCAGTCGAAGATCACCCGGCCCTCCGAGACCGTCGTGGTGCTGATCAGCGACCTGTACGAGGGCGGCATCCGGGACGGCATGCTCAAGCGGGTCGCCGCGATGAAGGCGGCCGGCGTCCAGTTCATCGCCCTGCTCGCGCTCTCCGACGAGGGGGCCCCGGCGTACGACCACGCGCACGCCGCCGCCCTGGCCTCGCTCGGCGCGCCGGCCTTCGCCTGCACCCCGGACGCGTTCCCGGAGATCATGGCGGCGGCGATCGAGAAGCGCCCGATCCCGCAGAGCCTGTTCGAGGGGGCCGCCCAGGGGGGTGAGGGATTCACCCGAACGCGCTAATCGGACCGATCGGTGGACCGGCCGCCCACCCCGTCCCTCCTGGGCATTCTGTGACGGTTCTCACCCATGCCGGGCAGGCCCCGGGCGGAACAGTCCCGTCCCGCGGGGATAACCTGCCAGACGGACGTGACGCGCGTGTTGATTGACGTGAGCGCCCGTGGCTGTGTGGGCCGCAAGGCCGTACCTCTGCGTACCCGCACCGCCCCGACGACCCGCAGCGAAGATCCTGCCGTGGCACGCTCGTAGAGACACAATCCGCGACCACGAACAAGGACAAACACGTGGACCTGTTCGAGTACCAGGCGAGGGACCTCTTCGCCAAGCACGGCGTGCCCGTGCTTGACGGCGATGTCATCGAGACCGCCGCAGACGCTGCCGCCATCGCGGAGCGCTTCGGCGGCCGCGCCGTCGTCAAGGCTCAGGTGAAGGTGGGTGGCCGAGGCAAGGCCGGCGGCGTCAAGCTCGCCGCCGACCCGGCGGACGCCGTCGCCAAGGCCGAGCAGATCCTCGGCATGGACATCAAGGGCCACACCGTTCACAAGGTGATGCTGGCCCAGACCGCGGACATCAAGGACGAGTACTACGTCTCGTTCCTGCTGGACCGCACCAACCGCACCTTCCTGGCCATGGCCAGCGTCGAGGGCGGCGTGGAGATCGAGGTCGTCGCCGAGCAGAACCCCGAGGCGCTCGCCAAGATCCCGGTCGACGCCAACGAGGGCTGCACCCCGGAGAAGGCCGCCGAGATCGTCGCCGCGGCGAAGTTCCCGGCCGAGGTCGCCGACCAGGTCGCCGAGGTCCTGCAGAAGCTGTGGACCGTCTTCATCAAGGAGGACGCCCTCCTCGTCGAGGTCAACCCGCTGATCAAGTCCGGTGAGGGCAAGATCATCGCGCTCGACGGCAAGGTCTCCCTGGACGAGAACGCCGAGTTCCGCCAGCCCGAGCACGAGGCCCTGGAGGACAAGGCCGCGGCCAACCCGCTGGAGGCCGCCGCCAAGGCCAAGGGCCTGAACTACGTCAAGCTCGACGGCCAGGTCGGCATCATCGGCAACGGCGCGGGCCTCGTCATGAGCACCCTCGACGTGGTCGCGTACGCCGGTGAGAACCACGGCGGCGTCAAGCCCGCCAACTTCCTCGACATCGGTGGCGGCGCCTCCGCCGAGGTCATGGCGAACGGCCTGGAGATCATCCTGGGCGACCCCGACGTCAAGTCGGTCTTCGTCAACGTCTTCGGCGGCATCACCGCGTGCGACGCGGTCGCCAACGGCATCGTGCAGGCCCTCGCGCTCCTGGAGGGCAAGGGCGAGAACGTCACCAAGCCGCTGGTCGTCCGTCTGGACGGCAACAACGCGGAGCTGGGTCGCAAGATCCTCGACGACGCCAACCACCCGCTGGTCCAGCGCGTGGACACCATGGACGGCGCCGCTGACCGCGCCGCCGAGCTGGCCAACAAGTAAGGAAGGGGACTTAACACCATGGCTATCTTCCTTACCAAGGACAGCAAGGTCATCGTCCAGGGCATGACCGGCGCCGAGGGCATGAAGCACACCCGCCGCATGCTCGCCTCCGGCACCCGGATCGTCGGCGGCGTGAACCCGCGCAAGGCCGGCACCACGGTCGACGTCGACGGCACCGAGATCCCGGTCTTCGGCTCCGTCGCCGAGGCGATGGAGAAGACCGGGGCCGACGTCTCCGTCCTCTTCGTGCCGCCGGCCTTCACCAAGGCCGCCGTCGTCGAGGCCATCGACGCCGAGATCGGCCTGGCCGTCGTCATCACCGAGGGCGTCCCGGTGCACGACACCGCCGCCTTCTGGGCGCACGCCGGTGCCAAGGGCAACAAGACCCGCATCATCGGCCCGAACTGCCCCGGCCTGATCAGCCCCGGACAGTCGAACGCCGGCATCATCCCGGCCGACATCACCACCTCCGGCAAGATCGGTCTGGTCTCGAAGTCGGGCACCCTGACCTACCAGCTCATGTACGAGCTGCGCGACATCGGCTTCTCCTCGGCCGTGGGCATCGGCGGTGACCCGGTCATCGGGACCACCCACATCGACGCCCTCAAGGCCTTCCAGGAGGACCCGGACACCGAGATCATCGTCATGATCGGTGAGATCGGTGGCGACGCCGAGGAGCGTGCCGCGGCCTACATCGCCGAGCACGTCACCAAGCCGGTCGTCGGCTACGTCGCGGGCTTCACCGCCCCCGAGGGCAAGACCATGGGCCACGCCGGCGCCATCGTCTCCGGCTCCTCGGGCACCGCCCAGGCCAAGAAGGAGGCCCTGGAGGCCGCCGGTGTCAAGGTCGGCAAGACGCCGTCCGAGACCGCCCGCCTGGCCCGCGAGATCATCGCCGCCCAGGCCTGATCCCGCCCCGCGCGTGACGAGCGCCCCCGCCCTCCCGGGCGGGGGCGCTCGCCGTTCGCGGCTCAGTGCCGCCCCGGCCCCGTGGTGCAGGGCAGCGGCGACCACGGCCGGCAGGCCGCCGGGCCCTGCGGCGGCGGAGCGGCGCCCCGGGCGGCCGGCGGCAGCTCCCAGCGCGCGACCGCCTGGGGCTGCGGATCCACCAGGACGGCCTCCAACCCGGGCGCCGGGCTGCACCAGATGCTGGTGATGCCGTTCGGCGCCCCGTCGGGCAGCAGCGGCACGGCCGGCTCCGCCGCCTGCGCCGCGGTGGCGGCCAGGCAGAGCGTGGGCGTCGGCGGGGTGGTCGGCCTGAACAGCTCCGCCGGGCGCACCCCCGCCAGGGTCGCCAGCGTCGCCCCGCCCACCGCGACCGTCAGCAGCGCCGCCGCGCCCGTCCGGCTCGCCGTCCGGAGCCGGTACCGGGCCCGCAGCACCGGCACCGGCGTCCGGTGCGGCTCCGGGCAGCCGCGCACCGCCGCCCGGTGGAGCAGCCCGCACAGCCCGTCCGCGAAGCCCGGCGCCGCCGGGTCCGGCCCGACCAGGTCCGGCACCCACGCGGCCAGGGCCGCCCGGGCGGCCCACACCCGCCCCTCGGCCGCCGCCCGGGTGGACTCCACCTCCACCGCGACCGCCACGGCCGGCAGCCCCAGCCCGTCGTGCAGCACCAGCGCCCGGCGCTGGGGGCGGGACAGCCGCTTGAGCGCCTTCAGCAGCGCCCGGTCCCGGTCGGTCAGCCGGTCGTGGTCCGGCAGCACCGCCTGGGTCTCGTCGGCCGGCCGCACCTTGATCCGCCGGTGCGGCAGCCCCCACGCGTGCGCCCGCCGGGGGCCGCCCCGGT
The DNA here is from genome assembly GCF_053612025.1 of Kitasatospora sp. NPDC054768. Taxonomy (NCBI): domain Bacteria; kingdom Bacillati; phylum Actinomycetota; class Actinomycetes; order Kitasatosporales; family Streptomycetaceae; genus Kitasatospora; species Kitasatospora sp. NPDC054768. The sequence continues at coordinate 10,064 of NZ_JBSHBN010000094.1, read as the reverse complement.
GCCACGGGGACAGCGCCAGCTCGCAGGCGCGCGCCCGGACCCAGCCCTCCGGGTTCCCCGAACCGGCGGCCGTGGCCCAGCACCGCCGGGCCTCGCCGAACGCCCGCCGCACGCAGTGCACCGCCCGGTGCCGGCAGGCGGTCAGCAGGAACACCTGCTGCACCAGCCGGGTGTGCGCGGTCTCGTAGAGCTCGTCGAAGCCCATCGCCGGGGGCTCGGCGTCGAGGTCGTCGTCCGCGCCCGAGGGAGCGGCGGCGGCCAGCGCCGCCCGGCCGGGACTGGCGGCGGCAGGCTCCTGCGGCTCCGGCCGTGCCGTCCGCGCCCGGTCGGGTTCGGCGGCCGGTGGCCGTTCGGCGTCCGGCCCGGAGTCCGCTTCGGGGGCGGCCGGGGTGCGGTGCGGCGTGTCGCCGTGGCCGGCGGCCGGCCCGGCGGGGGCCTCCTCGGACCCGCCTCCACCGGCCGCGTCCGTGGTCGGAGCGCTCGCCTGCCAGGTCGGCCCGGCGCCGGGAGTGCCGGGAGTGCCGCCGTGCCGGTCGGGATCCCCGGGGGCCGTCGGCGGGTGGCCGGTGTCGGACGGCTGACGCCGCCCGTCGTCCGCCGCCGCGGCCGGAGGTGCCTGGAGGGCGGCGGCTCCTGGCCGGCCCCCGGGCGTGCGTGGCTCCTGCGCGCGCCCGGGGGCGGCGCTCCCCTCGGCGGCCGGCGGCCCGTCGGCGGCCTGCCGCGGCTGCCCGGCCGGGGCCGTCCGCCGGGTGCCGCCCGAGGGTCCCGGAGCGGGTTTCCCGGCTCGGGTACGGCTCCGCTTCCCGGTCGCCTCCCCGTCCGTTGCCGTGTCGGCCCGCGGGCGGTCGGCCCCGACCACGGAACCGGGGGCGGCCGGGGCGGAGGAGCCCGGGACCGGCCGGAGGAGGACCGGTTCGGCCGGTGGGAGCCCGGCACCCGGGGCCGGCCCCGGGTCGGCCGGGTCGAGGCCGGCGAAGTTCGCCGGGTGTCCGGTCGGGCCGGGGTCCTGGGGGCGCGGCGGTGTGCCGGCCAGCAGGGCGAGTGCCTCCGCCGCGGTGCGGGTGCCGAGCTTGCGCATCGCGCGCTGGAGGTAGCTGCGGGCGGTGGTGGGGGTGACCCCGAGGGTGGCGGCGGTGCGGGGGAGGTCGTGGCCGGCGGCGAGGTGGGCCAGGGTCTGGGCCTCACGGGGGGTCAGCGTCCGCAGCAGGCGGCCCGGGTCGGTCTCGGCGTGGGCGGGCCTGCGGTGGCGCTCCGGAGTGGGGGAGTCGGCGGTGGGTGGCGTGGCCATCAGACGCTCCGGGCCGGGGCGCCGGCGGCTTGGGGGCAAGGTCTGAAAATGCGCATAAGCCAATAATCTGGGACACGGCGGCGGTTTGGCGCTTCACGGAGCATGGCGAGTCGCCTTGGCACCATGTGGCCCATGACGCAGCTGATGGGCCGTCCGATCCTGGAGTCGCCCGGTGAATTGGGCGGACGCCCCGCGCTGGCCGACCTGTTGGCGGGTGTGCGGACGGCGTTGGTCGGCCTGGCGGTGGTCGGGGCGCCGGTGCTCGGGCTCTGGGTGGCGACGCCGTACGCGGACGACGACGCGGGCGTTGTCACCCGGTTGGCGGGGGCGCTCTGGCTGCTGGGGCACGGAGCGCCGCTGCTGCGCGGGCCGGCGGACGCCCCGCTGACGGTCACTCCGCTGCTGCTCGGCGCCCTGGCCGTGGTCCGGCTCTACCGGGCGGCCGCCAGGGTGGCCGCGCGGCGCGGGCCGCGCCCGCGCTGGGGCGGTCCGGTGGCGGTGTGGGCGGGGTACTGCGCGGTGGCCTTCGCGGTGGCGCTGCACTGCGCGGCCACCGGGCCGTTCCGCAGCCGGGTGCTGCCGGACGTGCTGGTGGTGGCGCTGGTGGCGGGCCTGGCGACGGCCGCGGGGGCCCGCTCGGTGGCCGTCCTCGACGTGCCTGTCGACTCCCCGCTGCACCGCCTCCCGCCGCCGTACCGCCCGGTCGACGGTGCGCCGGTGGTACGGGCCGCGGCGCTGGCGGCCGGGGCCGGGCTGGTCGCGGCGGGCGGTCTGCTGGTGGTGTTCTCGGCGGTGCTGGACGCGGTGGCGGGCGGTGGGCGCGGGATGGCGCTGCTCGGCGGCGGGCCCGTCGCGCTGCTGGGGCTGGTGCTGCTCGCGCTGGCGCTGCTGCCGAACGCGGTGCTGTGGGGTGCGGCGTACGCGCTGGGGCCGGGCTTCGCGCTCGGCGCCGGGACGGTGGTGTCGCCGACCGGTGCGGTGCTGGGCCCGGTGCCCGAGTTCCCGCTGTTCGCCCTGCTGCCGGCGGACGGGCCGGGCGGCTGGCGGCTCGCGGCGTCGGTCCTGCCGCTGCTGGCCGGGGTGGTGCCGGCGGTGCTGCTGGGCCGTGCGGCGGCGGGCCGGCGGCTGCCGGTCTCCGGGGCGGGGGCCGGGGAGCGGCCCGAGCCCTGGACGCCGGCCGCGACGGCGGTGGCCGCGCTGGCGGCGGCGCTGTGGGTCGGGGCCGGGGCGGCGGTGCTGGGCCGGCTCTCCGGCGGGGCGCTGGCGGGGGAGCGGCTGGCGTGGGTGGGGCCGCTGCCGTGGACGGGTCCGGCGGCGGCGGGCTGGATCGCGCTGGTCGCCGTCCCGGGCGCGTTGCTGGTCCGGTACCGGATGCTGGGCCCGGCGGACGGTGTGGGCGTGTACGCCCGGCTCGCGCGCCAGGCCCGCCGGGGTGTGCTGGGGCTGCGCGCCCGTACGTACGCCCTCGTGCTGCGGCTTTCGGAGCCGGGTGCCGGGCCCGCCGCCGGCGGACCGGGCCCCGACGGGCGGGACCCGGACGACCGCGCGGGCCTCGACGACTGAGCGGGCCTCGACGACTGACCGGGGCCGGGGCGGCCGGGCGGACCCGGAGGTCCGGCTACTCGGTGTTCCCGGTGAAGTCCACGTACCACTGCGGCGCGTACCGGTCGCAGTTCTGGGCGCCGACGCTGGTCAGCGAGTCCTGGACGCAGGTGACGTAGTCGCGGTAGTGGTACCCGAGGCCGATCACCGAGGTCGCGACCACGATGGTCATCGCACCGGTCAGGATGCCGGCGAGCGCCGCCGGGGTGAGCGGGTTCGGGGCGGGGGCCGCGGGGAGCGGCCCGGCCGGCCCGGCGACGGTGGCGGCCGGGGCGGGCCGCCGGGTCCGCAGCGCGCCGACGCCCCAGACGACGCCGAGCGCCCCGATCAGCAGGGCGATCCAGTGGAATCCCGCGAACAGGCAGACCAGGGCGAACGGCCCGGCCAGCGCCGCGTTGCGGGCCTTGCGGTGGGCCGGATCGGCGAGGTCGAGCCGGGGCGGCTGCGGGGACGGCGGTCGCTGGCCGGTGCGGCCGTCGCCGGGGCCCCATTGCGGCGGCAGCTGCGGACGCTCGCCGCCCCTGCCGTCGGAGCCGCCCCTGCCGTCGGAGCCGCCCTGTCCGGCGGGGCCGCCCTGTCCGGTGGGGCCCGCTTGGCCGTCGGAGCCGTGACCCCCGCCGGCCCAGGGGCTGCGCGGCTGCCACGGCTGGTCCGGGGCATCCGCCGGCGGCGGCGCGAAGGGGTTGCGCTCGCCGGTGTCGTCGCCGCTGCTCATGGGTTCAGCCATTCCTTCTCGGTCGGGGCTCGTTCGGAGGTTCTCGCGTCGGAGCGGTCTCCCGCGCCCCCAATGATCCCGCAGTCGTCCGTCGGGCCATCGGCGGCCCGGTGCCGCGGGGCGGGCGGGGACGCCGGGGCCGGTGCGGTGGGCCGGAGGAGATCCCCGTCTCAACTACGCGCGTAGCGCCGCCGGGAGGGTGCGGAGGCCCTCCGACCAGCCGTTATCGTGGTGACGGTCAGCAGCCCACAGAGGTTCCCCGGGGCCCGCGTCGCGGCGGATTTCCCTGGAGTTCCCCCTCGCTCGACCTGCCGTTCGTAGTGGCCCCACCACCGGTGGACGTACCAGCGGACGGCGCCCGACCTACGGAGAGACGCGCAGTGGCCGCCGCCCCCGCCCAGCACTTCCCGCCCCGTACGCCCGGACCGGCCCGCCTGGTGGTGCTGGTCTCCGGCTCCGGCACCAACCTGCAGGCGCTGATCGACGCCGTCGCCGACCCGGCCTACGGCGCCGAGATCCTCGCCGTCGGCGCGGACCGGGACGGGATCGCGGGCCTGGAGCGCGCCGGGAAGGCGGGCCTGCCGACCTTCGTCCACCGGGTGAAGGACCACCCGGACCGGGCCGCCTGGGACCGCGCGCTGACCGCCTCCGTCGCCGAGTACCAGCCGGACCTGGTGGTCACGGCCGGTTTCATGAAGATCCTCGGCCCCGAGTTCATCGCCGCCTTCGCCGGGCGGACCGTCAACACCCACCCCGCACTGCTGCCCTCCTTCCCCGGCGCCCACGGCGTCACCGACGCGCTCGCGTACGGCGTGAAGGTCACCGGCTGCACCGTCCACCTGGTCGACTCCGGCGTGGACACCGGGCCGATCATCGCGCAGGGCGTCGTCGAGGTCGTCGACGCCGACCACGCCGATGGCGGCGAAGCGCTGCACGAGCGCATCAAGACTGTCGAGCGCCAGTTGCTCGTCGACGTCGTGGGCCGGCTGGCCCGCGAAGGTCACCGCATCGAGGACCGAAAGGTATGGATTCCGGCATGAGTGCCAGCTCCACCACGCCCGTTTCGGAGAACGTCCGTCCGATCCGTCGCGCGCTGATCAGCGTGTACGACAAGACCGGTCTGGAGGAGCTGGCCCAGGGCCTGCACGCCGCCGGGGTCGCCATCGTCTCCACCGGCTCCACCGCCGGCCGGATCGCCGCCGCCGGTGTCCCGGTGACCGAGGTCTCCGAGCTGACCGGCTTCCCGGAGTGCCTGGACGGGCGCGTGAAGACGCTGCACCCCCGGGTGCACGCCGGCGTGCTGGCCGACCTGCGGCTGGAGTCGCACCGCGCCCAGCTGGCCGAGCTCGGCGTCGAGCCCTTCGACCTGGTCGTGGTGAACCTCTACCCGTTCAAGGCCACCGTCGCCTCCGGCGCCACCCCGGACGAGTGCGTCGAGCAGATCGACATCGGCGGCCCGAGCATGGTCCGCGCCGCCGCCAAGAACCACCCCTCGGTGGCCGTGGTGGTCGACCCGGCCCGCTACGGCGACGTGCTGAAGGCGGCGCAGGAGGGCGGCTTCGACCTGGCCACCCGCAAGCGCCTGGCCGGTGCCGCGTTCGCCCACACCGCCGCCTACGACGTGGCCGTCGCCTCCTGGTTCGAGGACGGCTACGCGCCCAGCGACGAGCGCTTCCCCGAGTTCCTCGGCTCGACCTGGGAGCGGCAGAACGTGCTGCGCTACGGCGAGAACCCGCACCAGGGCGCCGCGCTCTACAGCGACGGCACGGGAGGCCTGGCCGGCGCGCAGCAGTTGCACGGCAAGGAGATGTCGTACAACAACTACGTCGACACCGACGCCGCCCGCCGCGCCGCCTACGACCACGCCGAGCCGGCCGTCGCGATCATCAAGCACGCCAACCCGTGCGGCATCGGGACCGGCGCCGACGTCGCCGAGGCGCACCGCAAGGCGCACGAGTGCGACCCGGTCTCCGCGTACGGCGGCGTGATCGCCGTCAACCGCCCGGTCACCGTCGCGCTGGCCGAGCAGATCGCCCCGATCTTCACCGAGGTCGTGGTGGCCCCCGGCTACGAGGAGGGCGCCCTGGAGGTGCTCACCCGCAAGAAGAACCTGCGGGTGCTGCTCGCCCCCGAGGCCCCGGCCAACCGCCAGGAGGTGCGCCCGGTCTCCGGCGGCGTGCTGCTCCAGGACGCCGACCGGGTGCACGCCGAGGGCGACGACCCGGCGAACTGGACCCTCGCCAGCGGTGAGGCGCTGGCCGCCGACGAGCTGGCCGAGCTGGCCTTCGCCTGGCGCGCCTGTCGGGCCGTCAAGTCCAACGCGATCCTGCTGGCCAAGGACGGCGCCTCGGTCGGCGTCGGCATGGGCCAGGTCAACCGGGTGGACTCCTGCAAGCTCGCGGTCGAGCGGGCCGGCGAGCGCGCCAAGGGCGCCTACGCGGCCTCGGATGCCTTCTTCCCGTTCGCGGACGGCCCGGCGATCCTGATCGCGGCCGGTGTCAGGGCGATCGTCCAGCCCGGCGGCTCGATCCGGGACGAGGAGGTCGTCGCGGCGGCCGCCGAGGCCGGCGTGACCATGTACTTCACCGGCGCGCGGCACTTCTTCCACTGATCCCGCCGATTCCACCGGCCCCGCCGGCGGCGTGACGGTGTGACGGCACGACAGAGCGGCCCGGCCCCCTCCGAGGAGGGAGCCGGGCCGCTCTGCGCTGGTCGTGCGGGCCGGTCAGTAACGCGGCCGGTTGAACCAGTTGACGCCGTCCTGGACGCACATGGCGGTGATCCAGATGATGCTGATCGCCAGCCAGAGCAGGGCCATCACCAGGCCGACCGCGGTGCCGCCGGAGATGGCGCCGAGCAGGATCAGCAGGCCGACCAGGGCACCCAGCGAGCCGTACACGATGGTGGTGACGCGGACGGCGTTGCCGCCCTTGCCGAACTTCACGCCGAGCGTGATGGAGAGCGCGGCGAACAGCCCGAACAGCACGCCGACGACGAGCAGGACACCGGCGGCGGCGTCGCCCAGCGCGGTGAACGGGTTGTCGTCGCTGGTGGTCCGGCTGGCGGCGTTGGTGACGTCCTTGGCCGCCGCCCCGATGATCACGTAGGAGATCGCGGCGAGCGTCTGGACGCCGCCGACGATGAACAGCAGCACCCGGGCCGTGGTCATCAGGCCCGGCATGGACGGCGGGACCATCGGCGCATACCCGTAGGCCGGGGCCTGCTGCGGGTAGCCGTAGCCCGGGGCGGCCTGCGGCGGGGCCTGCTGCGGGTAGCCGTAGCCCGGGGCGGCCGGCGGCTGGCCGTACGGGTTGTTCGGGTCGGGCGGGTACGTCATGGATGCCTCCGGGCAGTTACGGGGACGCGGGGACGGGACGCCGACGGTCCCGGTCGGTGAGTCGGGTCACCGGCCGAGGGGGACGTCGGCGGAGCGGGGAACGGCCCGGCGGCGGTGACGGGCGCCGCGGCTCGCAGCGTGGTGAGCGTCAGGGGTGCGAGGCGGCCGACGGGTACGGCGCGGGCGGAACGGTGCCCCCGCGGTCGGACTGCTCGTTCTGCTGTGGTCGGCTCACTGGCTCTTTCCCCCGGGTACGCCCCGCCGCGGGGTCCGTCGGCCCGTCACCGGGCCGGTATCGCGGCGGGAATGCGCGCTTATCGTCATCCGGACGGCGGCGCCCTGTCCAGCCGGTTCCGCGTGCCGCGTCAAGACTGTGGCGCAACCGCAACGTGCGTCGGACCTTCGTACCCGTCCGTTCACCCGTTCGTCCACCCCGGAAGCGGGCCCGGGAGCGGGCCGGAGCCGCGCCCGGGACCGCGCCCGGGACCGCGCCCGCGAGCGTGTCGGCAGCGGTCGGACGCCCTCGGTACGGAGACCCCCGGCGATCCGGGAGAATGGGGTCATGACTGCCCAGATTCTCGATGGCAAGGCCACCGCCGCCGCGATCAAGTCCGAACTCGCCGCCCGCGTGGCGGTCCTCAAGGCGAAGGGCGTCACGCCCGGCCTCGGCACCGTCCTGGTCGGCGACGACCCGGGCAGCCGCTGGTACGTGAACGGCAAGCACAAGGACTGCGCCGAGGTCGGCATCGCCTCGATCCAGCGCGAGCTGCCCGCCACCGCCACCCAGGAGGACGTCGAGAACGTCGTCCGCGAGCTCAACGCCGACCCGTCCTGCACCGGCTACATCGTCCAGCTGCCGCTGCCCAAGGGCCTGGACCAGAACCCGGTCCTGGAGCTGATGGACCCGGACAAGGACGCCGACGGCCTGCACCCGACCTCGCTCGGCCGGCTCGCCCTGGGCATCGAGGGCCCGCTGCCGTGCACCCCGCTCGGCATCGTCGAGCTGCTGCGCCGCCACGACGTCGAGATCAACGGCGCCGAGGTGGTCGTGGTCGGCCGCGGCATCACCGTCGGCCGCTCGATCGGCCTGCTGCTGACCCGCCGCAGCGAGAACGCCACCGTCACCCTGTGCCACACCGGCACCCGGGACCTCGGCGCCCACCTGCGCAAGGCCGACATCATCGTGGCCGCCGCCGGCGTGCCGCACCTGGTCAAGCCGGAGGACGTCAAGCCGGGCGCGGCGGTGCTGGACGTGGGCGTCAGCCGCAGCGAGGGCAAGATCGTCGGAGACGTGCACCCGGGTGTGGCCGAGGTGGCCGGCTGGATCTCCCCGAACCCCGGCGGCGTGGGCCCGATGACCCGCGCGATGCTGCTCAACAACATCGTCGAGGCGGCCGAGCGCCGCGCCGGCATCTGACACCCCAGGGACGGCGAGCATGACTGAACCGCGACCGGCACGGTCCCGCCGCAGGCCGGTCAGGACGACCGGCACCCTGCCGCCCGAGGGCGCCTCCGCGGCCCTCGGACGCGAGCACGCCCTGCCGGTGCGGCAGTGGCCGATCACGCTGGTCCTGCTGGTCGTCGGCGCCGGCCTCGCGGTCACCTGGTTCGCCGACTTCAAGGACGGGTTCAAGTACGGGCTGCTGATCCTCGGCTGCGGCGTGCTGCTCGGCGCGGTGCTGCGGCTGGTGCTGCCCGAGGTCGGGATGCTGGCGGTGCGCAGCCGCTTCACCGACGTGATCGTGCTGAGCTTCCTGGGCATCTCGATCGTGCTGCTGACCCTGGTGGCGCAGCCGAACCCGTGGCTGCAGATCCCGCTGCTCGACAACATCGGCCAGCTGATGGGCCGGCCCAGGCACTGATCCGCAGGGCCTGCGACGGCCCCCGCCCGGTCCCGTGGAAATCCAGGGCCCGGGCGGGGGCCGCCTTGCTTCTGTGACGCATCAGCCACGCCGGGACACCGGGCATACGCTTCCCTTTGCGATAACCTGACGCCGGTCTCTCGACGTCGAGAGAGATCATCCTGGCTCCAGTGCCGGTGTGCCTGGGGCGCCTGGCGATTTGCTGGAGAAGGTAGAAATGACCCGCACCCCCGTCAACGTCACCATCACCGGAGCAGCCGGCCAGATCGGCTACGCGCTGCTCTTCCGCATCGCCTCGGGCCACCTGCTCGGTGCCGACGTGCCGGTGAACCTGCGTCTCCTGGAGATCCCGCAGGGCCTCAAGGCCGCCGAGGGCACCGCCATGGAGCTCGTCGACTGCGCCTTCCCGCTGCTGCGCGACATCACGATCACGGACCAGCCGAACGTGGCCTTCGACGGCGCCAACGTCGCGCTGCTGGTCGGCGCCCGTCCGCGCACCGCGGGCATGGAGCGCGGCGACCTGCTGTCGGCCAACGGCGGCATCTTCGGCCCGCAGGGCAAGGCCATCAACGACAACGCCGCGGACGACATCAAGGTCCTGGTCGTCGGCAACCCGGCCAACACCAACGCCCTGATCGCCCAGCGCAACGCCCCGGACGTCCCGGCCGAGCGCTTCACCGCGATGACCCGCCTGGACCACAACCGCGCCGTCGGCCAGCTGTCCTCCAGGACCGGCGCCCTGGTCTCCGACATCAAGCGCGTCACCATCTGGGGCAACCACTCCGCGACCCAGTACCCGGACATCTTCCAGGCCGAGATCGCCGGCAAGCCGGCCTTCGAGGCCGTCGGCAGCGACCTGGCCTGGCTGGAGGGCGAGTTCATCCCGACCGTCGCCAAGCGCGGTGCCGCCATCATCGACGCCCGCGGCGCCTCCTCGGCCGCCTCGGCCGCCAACGCCGCCATCGACCACGTCCACACCTGGGTCAACGGCACCGCCGAGGGCGACTGGACCTCCATGGGTGTCGTCTCCGACGGCTCCTACGGCGTTCCGGAGGGCCTGATCTCCTCCTTCCCCGTCACCACCAAGGACGGCAAGTTCGAGATCGTCCAGGGCCTGGAGATCTCCGACTTCTCGCGCGCCCGCATCGACGCCTCGGTCAAGGAGCTGACCGAGGAGCGCGACGCGGTCCAGGAGCTGGGCCTCATCTGAGCCCGCCCCGCACGGTTCCGCCGGCGGCCCGCCGCTTCCCTCCCGGAAGC
>NZ_JBSHBN010000093.1:0-37615 GCF_053612025.1 Kitasatospora sp. NPDC054768 | reverse complement strand
TACCCCGCCCCCCCCCCGGCCCCCCCCGCGCCCCCCCCCCCCCCCCCGGCGGGGCGGGGGCGGCGCGTCCCCGGCACGGTCATCGCGCTCGGCGCGGTCAGCCTGGTCACCGACGTCTCCTCGGAGATGGTCACCGCCGTGCTGCCGCTCTACCTGGTGCTGGGCCTCGGGCTCTCGCCCCTGCAATTCGGCTTCCTCGACGGGCTGTTCAACGGCGCCACGGCGGTGGTCCGGCTGCTCGGAGGCAGGCTCGCCGACCGCGGCGGCGGCCGGCACCGGACCGTCGCCGGGGCCGGCTACCTGCTCTCGGCGCTCTCGCGGCTCGGGCTGCTGCTGGCCGGCGGGGCGGCCGGCGGCATCGCCGCCGCGCTGGCCGCCGACCGGCTCGGCAAGGGCGTGCGGACCGCGCCGCGGGACGCGATGATCTCGCTCAGCGCACCGCCGGAGGCGCTCGGCCGGGCGTTCGGCGTGCACCGGGCGATGGACACCACGGGGGCGCTGCTCGGACCCCTGGTGGCGTTCGCGGTTCTGTGGGCGACTACGGACGCGTACGACGCGGTCTTCGTGGTCAGCTTCGCCATCGGGCTGTTCGGCGTGCTGGTGCTGGTCCTGTTCGTCCCGGCGGGGGCGGGGGCGGGGGCGGCGCCGGGGGCCGGGGTGGCCGGGGCGGTGGTAGCGGCCGCCGAGTCGACGCCCACCGAAAGGAGGAGGAGCAGGGCACTCGGCGATCCGGTATTCCGGCGGGTCGTCACGGCCGCCGCACTACTGGGGGCAGCGACGATCGGCGATTCCTTCCTCTACCTTCTGCTGCAACGCGGCCTGGACCTGCCGCCCCTGCTCTTCCCGTTGCTGCCGCTCGGCGCTGCGGCCGGCTACCTGCTGCTGGCCGTACCGGCGGGCCGGATCGCGGACCGGACCGGGAGGCGCATTCCGTTCCTCTGCGGGCACGCCGCGCTGCTCGCCGCCTACCTCACCCTGATGGCCCCGCCGGGATGGCCGGTGGCCTTACTCGTCCTGGTGCTCCTCGCCGTCTTCTACGCCGCCACGGACGGCGTGCTGATGGCACTGGCCGGGCCGGTGCTGCCGCTCGACGGCCGCGCGAGCGGCCTCGCGGTGCTGCAGACCGGCCAGGCGCTCGCCCGGCTGGTCGGTGCGGCCGGCTTCGGTGCGGCCTGGACGTGGTGGGGGCCGCGCCCGGCCCTGGCGGTGGCCGCACTCGGGCTGGCCGCCGCACTTGTCGCAGCATGGCGGATCCTGCCGGAGAGGGAGGCCTCGTGAAGGCGCGTCCAGTGGTGCTGATCGCAGCCGCTCTGGTACTGCTGGGCGGTTCGCTGGGGTACGTGCTGCACGCCCGGCAGCGCAACGGCGGGCAGCGGCTCGTCGCCGCGGAGAGCTCGTTCACCCTGGACGAGCCCGGGCTCTACTACCGGGACACCGCCAGCGGGCGGGTCGCCCGCAGCCCGGGGGTGCCGGACGGGCCGTCCTGTGTCCGCTTCCACGCCGGGGGAGACCGGGCCCTGTGCCTGCGGGCGCTGCCCGGCACCCCGGCACGTACCCAAGCGGTGGTGTACGACCGACGGTTCACCGAGCTCCAGACGGTGACGGTGCCCGGGATCCCGAACCGGGCCCGGGTGTCGGCCTCCGGGCAACTGCTTTCCTGGACCACCTTCGCCGTGGGGGACTCCTACGCGGCGGGTACCTTTTCCACCCGGACGTCGATCCTGGACCTGCGCACCGGCTACCTGGTCAAGTCGGTCGAGTCCATCCCGCTGACCGTCGACGGTGCCCGCTACCACGCCGCCGACGTCAACTACTGGGGCGTCAACTTCGCCTCGGACGACAACCGTTTCTACGCCACCGTCTCGACCGGCGGCCGGACCCACCTGGTCGAGGGCGACCTCCGGGCGTGGTCGGCCCGCACACTGCGGGAGAACGTCGAGTGCCCCTCGCTCTCGCCGGACGGTACCCGGATCGCCTTCAAGAAGAAGGTCTCGGCCGACCCGGCGGCGCCCTGGCGGCTCCACGTCCTGGAACTGGCGGGACTGCGCGAGCACCCGCTGGCCGAGTCGCGCAGCGTGGACGATCAGGCGGCCTGGCTCGACGGGGAGACGCTCGGGTACGCGCTGCCGGCCCAGGACGGGAAGGGCACCGACGTCTGGAGCGTGCCGGCGGACGGCAGCGGGACGCCGCACCTGCTGGTGCCCGGCGGTTCGTCGCCGGTGACCGTTCCGGCGGCGTCGAAATGACCCGGCGGCCGGCGCCGCGCAGCCCCTACCGCTCGGTGGGGTGCTCGGCGGCATCACCAACCCCCACCGCGGAGCCCCGCGACGGCGCCCGCGGCCTACCGGCCTGGACGGCGTCCGTTCCGGCCGCTCGTTCAGCCCGCCCTGACCGGATCGTTCCGCATCCAGGCCCGATGGGGTCTTCATCCGGGCACCCCGCGGCGGTGAGGATCGAGGCATGACCAACGCACTCCTCGTCATCGACGTCCAGGAATCCTTCCGCCGCCGCGAGAACTGGGCGGCCGTCTCCAACCCCGGGATCGTCGGGCAGGTTGCCCGGCTCGTCGAGCACGCCCGGGCCAAGGGCGACCTCGTCGTCTGGGTCCTGCACGCCGAGCCCGGTACCGGGACGGTGTTCGACCCCGTCCTCGGTCACGTCCGCCTGATGGAGGGGCTGGTGCCGATGGAGGGTGAGCCGGTCGTCACCAAGACCTCGCACAACGCGTTCACCACCACCAACCTGCAGCAGCTGCTCACCCGGCAAGCGATCCGCGAACTGGTGGTCAGCGGCATTCGCACCGAGCAGTGCTGTGAGACCACCACCCGGGTGGCGGCCGACCTCGGCTACGCCGTCACGTTCGTGGTCGACGCGACCGCCACCCATCCGATCGAGCATCGCGACGCGCCGGCCGGGCGTAGTCTCGACGAGATCCTCGCCGATCCGCGCACGCTCTCCACGGAGGAGATCATCGCCCGTACCGAGTACGCTCTGGCGGGCCGCTTCGCCACCGTCACCACTGTGAAGGAGTTGACCGGATCGTGACCCGCGTCGTCTTCCTGCTGGTCCCGCAGTTGCACCTGCTGGACCTCGCCGGGCCCGCCCAGGTGTTCTCGACGGCGGCCGACCACGGGCTCGGCTACGCGGTCGGCTACGTGGCCGAGCAGGAGGACGTCCCCACGGCGCAGGGGCTCACGCTGCGGGCTTCCGTCGAGTGGCCCCGGCTCACGCCGGACGACCTGATCGTGGTCCCCGGTTGGCGGGCGTCGACGCTGCGGGCACACCGGGACCTCTCCCCGGCGACGCTGGAGCGGCTGGCCGCCCACCACGCGGCCGGCGGTACGGTCGCCAGCGTCTGCGCGGGCGCGGACGCGCTCGGCCGGGCGGGGTTGCTGGACGGGCGCCGCTGCACCACGCACCACGACCTCCAGGACGAACTGGCTCGCCGCTACCCGAGGACGGTGGTAGTGCGCGACGTGCTGTACGTGGTGGACGACCGGGTGGTGACCTCGGCCGGCATCGCGAGCGGCATCGACCTGGCCCTGCATCTGGTCGCCGTCCGGCACGGGCCGGCAGCGGCCGCCCGGATCGCCCGGGAGATGGTCGTCTACGCGCGCCGCAACGGCGACGAGCGGCAGGTCAGCGTGATGCTTCGGCACCGCGCCCACTTGGTCGACGCCGTCCACCGGGTGCAGGACCTGATCGACGCCCGCTTCACCGCCCGGCTCAGCCTCGCCGACCTCGCCGGCGCGTCGGGCGTCAGCGAGCGTACCCTCACCCGCCACTTCACCGAGGCCACCGGACTCACCCCGCTGCGCTACCAGCAGGAACTGCGCGTCGAGCGGGCAGAGCACCTCATCGCGCACGGCGCCACCACGGAGGCCGCCGCCCGCGCGGCCGGCTTCCAGGACGCCCGGATGCTCCGCCGCCTGCGCGCCCGCGCCGGAGTCGTCCACGCCGGTGCGGTCCGCGGCGTGGACGGGCTGGCGGAGTGCGTCAACTCCTCCGTCGGATAGTTGACTTGATGAGAGCCAGTGCCTTTCGGTCAAGGTCTTGCCACAATGACAGCCCGTTCGACGGGCCGAGGGTTACCACCAGCGCTTCGGCCTCGTCCACGTCGACTTCACCGCCCAGCGCCGCACCCCGAAGGCCTCGTAGGCCTGGTACCGCGACCTGATCGCCACCCACCGGGAGCGGTGTCAAAGGTAGTTGGTCGCCAGGGCGGGACGGAGCGGTCCGGGCTGATACACCGTGGTCAGGCTGCGCCGACCCTGGGATCGGGCTGGTGGGTCCGTGGGGTCAGGGCGCTCATTCGCCCTGACCCCACAGCCTACTGAGGCTCGGGTGCGCTCAATGGGCTGCGGCCGATGAGTGCGTTCATCGCATGGAGGGCTGCTCGCCTGCGCTGGGGCTTCCTCGACCATACGGCCGGGCAGACCACTCCGAAGAAGAACAGCAGACCAACCGCCAAGCCCGGAGCGGCGGAGATTATGGCGATGGTCGTGTTGCCCTGGAAGCCCGCCACCATCGGGCCCGCGGTTGTAGCGGTCATGGCCGTCGGAGCCAGCCAGCGGGACGGACGCCCGGGTGCGCTGCCGCCTGGCGGGTTTGCCGATTCAGTGGACACGGGACCACCCGCACCCCGTGCATGCGTGCCTTCGACCATGCTTCTCCTTCTGGCGGCGGTGGCACCACGCCTTGCCGCCATGGAGCGACCGGTGCCTGGCGAAGACGATAGCGCATGGCTTTGGAAAAGTTTGGACGCTTTTCTTGGGTGATCTTGGTTGTTCTTGGAAAATGATGGACCATGCACTAGCCTGGGGCCATGGCCGCATCAGTGGAGGAACTCGAACAGCGCCTCACGGTTCTGCGCGCCCGACTGAGGGAGTCGCGACGTGCCGGCGATTCGACCGCCGGCGCGCGGATCCGCAAAGAACTACGTGAGGTTGAGGCGGAGTGGGAAGCCGCGCTGGACGCGGAGGAGTCCCTCCAGGGGTCGCCTGCCGTGACGCCACCGGTGCAGGTCGAGCAATGGTCGCCCAGTCTGCCCGGCCGTGGGGCTGTCCCGGTGCGCGAGCAGGTCTACCAATCACTGACGATCCTCGGTGCGCCCGCCTCGCCGAAGCTCATCTCCTCGGTGTACGAGGCCTTCTTCTCCGAGTCGCTGGTAGCCACCAAACTCGCCTCGCTACGTCGCGATGAGGAGCGTTCCTTCGCTGTGCAGGGCTACTCCCGCCCCTACTACATCTGCGCCGCGATCAACCACGACCGCCTCACCGCGGCCCGTGGCCTGCTCGCGGTCTCGGTCTGGTCGTTGGAGCAGCGCCTGATCACTCCGCTCAGCCCGCGTGCCGACTTCCTTCGGCACGCGATCGGGACGGCCGAGCAGATCCAGCGCCTCGGCAACGCGGGCAACCCGCCGTCCGAGGCGGCATGGCGGCTGCTGCGCCGCTTCGCGCTCACGATTCCGGGCGCCTACAGCGAGTCCTCGCGGCCCGACCCGGAGCGGGTGCTCTCCGCCGCGCGAGCCGAGGCGGAGGTCCACCGAGGCGAGGGAAGCCGGGAGCGGATCGATGCCGCTCGCCGTGCACGCGAACAACTCAGCGACGTGCAGCAGCTTTTCGGTGCGAGGGAACTCCACAACGCCCTCCGCGGCGGGGGAGGGGTCCTGTAGTCGCGGGGTCCTGTATTCGCATCGGAACCTCAGGAGATCGGCGCCACCCCGGAACGAAGAGAGGCCATGCCTTCCCATTCACCCGAGCCGTCCGACCGGTTGGCTCAACTTCCCGGCGCGCGGCCGCCGTTGGCGTACACCGCCCGTAAGATCACCGCGCTGACGGCGAATCCGGCCTGTGCCCGGCGGTCCGTCCTGGACGCCTCGGGGGTCGACAAGACCGCTCTGGCCCGGCGGTTGGGCCATGAGCCGCGCTTCGGCCAGTCGCCGTTCGCCATAGCGCGGGAGGAGGCCTTCAAGGCCACCGTGCGCTGGGGCTCGTACGCCGAACTGATCCGGCTGCTGCGGGAGGATCTCGGCGTACCGGTCGACGAGGCCAAGCTCCAGGACCTCGGCGAGGTCGGTGGGATCACCTCGCTCGAACCTCGGGAGCGGGAGACACGTCGTGTCATCGAGCGGATCGCCGCCGGTGACGAGGAGCGGTTGATCCTGCAGAGCCCGGTGCTCACCGTGGAGGTGGCCGGCCGACTGGCCTACCTGGAACCCGATGCCCTGACCCACCGGATCAACGGCAGGTTCCATGTCGTGGCTATCAGGTCGTTCCCCGTGATCGACGGCCAGGCCGATCCGACCGCCGTCGCCCAGACCGCGAAGCAGGCCTCCGTGTACGTGCTGGCCCTGCGGCGCGCGTTCGCGGCCGCAGGGCTGGATCCGGAGCAGATCGCCGGCACCTTCCTCCTGGTCTGCCCCAAGGACTTCTCCAACCGGCCGTGCCTCAGCCAGATCGACCTGCGCCAGGAACTCGCCGCCCTCGACTTCCAGCTGAACCGGCTGCGGCGCGCCGAGGACCTGGCGCGCGGCCTTCCGGCGACGGCGACCCTCGACATCGACCGGGACCCGGCTGTGCTCCGCGAGTCGGTGGAGCAGCTGCCCGCCTCCTACGTCCCCGACTGCCTCTCCTTCTGCGAGATGGCCCACCACTGCCGCGACGAGGCCGACACCCACGGATACCCCGCCCGGCTGGGCGGCACCGTGCGGAACGCCCTGGCGGGCATCGACTCCACCAGCACTGCCCTTGCCCATCTCGACGGCGTTCTGCCGCCCGGCGAGGAGAACGCCGAGACCGTCGAACTGCTCATCGCCGCTGACCGGCTGTTCCGGCTGCGCACCGAGGAGACCGCATGAGCATGCTTGCCACGGTCGCGACGCTCCGCGCGACCCAGACCGGCAGGGCCCAGCCCCTGGCCACAGTCCGGCACCACCACCTGGACGACCGCCCGTTCGTCCTGGTGCCGCTGACCCTCGCCGGGGAGGCCTGTGCGCCGCTGGCCGCACTGGCAGGCACCGACCCGGACCATCCGACCCTGCTGACCGTCCGCCGGCCCAGGGACCGGGTCCAGCGGTTCCGGTTCGTCGAGGAGCTGGCCGCCCTGATGCTGCCCTACGTGGAGGGGTGTCAGACGGAGGCCGAGACCTACACCGTCGGCAGGGGTGAGAAGGCGGAGGAGCATGAGCGGTTCTGTCGCGCACCACAACTGCTGGTCCCCAACGGCGAAGGCATCGCCTACGTCCGGCGGCTCGGTCGGCTCACCCGGCTGCGCAGCGCGGACGGGCCGCATGCCGTTCACCCGGACGTACCGACGCTCGGCAAGTGGCTGACGTGGTTCGAGGGCCGGGCGGAGTTCCCCGGGTCGAGTGCCATGCTCGCCGTCAGCCGGGTGCTCACCGCGCACTGGGCGACCGGCCAGAGTTCCGCGGAGGACTCCCACCTGGCGGCGCTGGTCGCCTGGATCGATCCGCCTGAAGGCCGTACGGGGGCGGAGACCGCCCGGGAGGCCGAGAACCCGCTGGTCTGGCCGCCTGCCGGACCTGCCACGGATACCGGGTTCGACGCGGTCCTCGACGACCTCCTCACCCGCTTCGCGGAGGCCGAAGGGCGGGTGCGGGAGCGGTTGGGCGAGCGCATCGACCGTGCCCTGTGCGATCAGTTGCGGCCGACGTGGGACCTGGTCTGGCGGGGCGTCGGCCTGGCGCGCGCCCTGCCCGAAGGAGGGCACGTCGAGGAACGGTGGACCAGCGACCGTCGGCGGTTCTCCGACTACGCGGCCTATCTGGAGGAGCACGGCCACCCGCAGGGCAAGCGCGACCGCGCGGTGGGCGCGGCCCGGCGGCTGGGCATGCTGGAGGACGACACGTCCCGCTACCAGACCCAGCGGGCCTACGACGACCCCCTGGTGATGGCGGAGTACGAGCTGAGCGGAGAAGCGTTCAGTGGCACGGTCGTCGCCCGGGACGAGAGTCGGTTCGTGCCCGGTGCGAAGTCCCCGCGCTGGCGTCCGACGATCACCGTGCGCAGCGAGCGTCTGGTGCGGCTCACTGTCGGGACCAAGGTGACGTCGCCCGGCCGTCTGCGGCAACCGGCCGCGATCATCGACCTCACCCCGCACGAGGGGGTCCATCTGGTGACCGTCGAGCTCTCCGGCGGCTTCGCGAACCAGCGCAAGCCGCCCGCCCCGGAGGCCACCCTCGCCGAGATCGGCGAGACGGTGACCTACACGACACTCGGCGTCGACTCCAGGCCGGCGAAACTGCCCGCCGAGGAGAACACCCCGTGGACCCACGGAGGCCCGCCGGTGCCCTACGAACCGACCGACCAGGACGCCGAGGAGGAGTGGGCGTGAACGACACCACGACGGTGGCGGCTGCGATCCCGGCCGCGCGTACCCCCGCCGACGAGGCGAGGGGCCCGGGGGTCCGGGCCGACCGTGCGGTGGCCGGGATCCTGGCAGACCTCGACCGACCCACCGGGCGGGGCGTGGTGGTGGACTCCCCTCCCGGCGCCGGCAAGTCCACCCTGGTGAAGCGCGCCGCCGGGCACCTCACCGGCGCCGGCCACCAGGTGATGATCGTCGCGCAGACCAACGAGCAGGTCGACGACCTGGTGGACAACATCGCGCGGGAGTACCCGGAACTGCCGGTGGGCCGCCTGTACGCGAAGGACTTCGCCCTGCCGGAGCGCGTGAGCCGGCATCCCAACGTCTCCGGCGACACCGGGATCGACACCTTGCGTCAACTGCCGGTCGTGGTCTCGACTGCCGCCAAGTGGCGGCACGTGGACGCGGAGAAGTCCGGGACCTGGCGGTGGGCGATCATCGACGAGGCCTACCAGATGCGTTCGGACGCCCTGCTCGCGGCGGCGCCGCTGTTCGACGCGCCTGACTCCCAGGTGCTGTTCGTGGGGGACCCCGGTCAGCTCGACCCGTTCGCGACCGTGGACACCGACCGGTGGCAGGGCCTCAGCTGGGATCCGCTGCGCAACGCCGTCGATGTCACGCTCGCCCACGAGCCCGACCTGCCGCGGCACCAACTGCCGATCTCCTGGCGGCTTCCCGAGATGGCCGCGCCCCTGGTGGCGGAGGCCTTCTACCCCTACTACCCCTTCGAGTCGGGCACCACGGCGAGCGACCGCGTGCTGACCTACGGGAGCGTGCCCCATCGGGCGACGTCGCAGGATCCGGTGCTCGCCCGGGCCGCCGACTCCGGCTGGGGCTACCTCGAACTCCCGGGGCGTCACACCCTCGACCACGATCCCCAGATGGCCGAGGCGCTCGCCGCGACGGCATCCCGCCTGCTCGAACGAGGCGCGCTGGTCAACGGTGAACCGTTGGTGCAGGCCCGGATCGCCATCGGCGCGGCGCGGACCATCCAGGTGGACGCGGTGCGGGCCAGGCTGACGGAACGAGGCCTCACCGAGATCACCGTGGACACCGCCAACCGGCTCCAGGGCCGGGAGTTCGACGTGACCCTGGTCTGGCACCCGCTCTCCGGCCGCCCGGACGCCTCCGCCTTCCACATGGAGACCGGCCGGCTGTGCGTCCTGCTCTCCCGGCACCGGTTCGCCTGCATCGTGGTGGCCCGCGCCGGGATCACCGACCTCCTCGACCGGCACCCCCGAAGCAGCCCGATCCACCTGGACGTCCCGCCCAAGTTCCCGGATGGCTGGCGTGCCCACCAGGTGGTCATGACGCACCTGGAGCGCCCCGAGCATCGGACCAGGCTGCATTAGGAGCCGGTCGAGGTCGAGCGTCGGTGTGTCACCAGGGTCAGGGAAGGGGAGCCGTTGCGCAGGGTGCCGCCGGAGATGTTCCGGTTCACGACGGGGGACAAGGCCGAACTCTACGGTGCGATCCTCCAGGCCTTCGGAGCGGCCAACGAGCGGTTGGAGACCGCTCTCGGGCTGGAGGAGGTCCGCACCCGGCTGCGGACCGTCGGCTGGCTCAACGCGGTCCATGACGACGACCTCCAGGAGGCGCTGCGCAAGCTCAGGGAGTGGCAGCTGCTGGATGTCGTCCAGAACCACGCGGAGAACTACCGCACCGCCGAGGAATACGAGCGCCGCAACCTCCAGTACTCGCTGACCCGGCGCGGTGAGGCCGCGTTCGCCGGGGTCGAGCACGCCCTGTCCGTGCTCGCCTCGACGGGGGCGCTCCAGACGGCGGTGCTGGAGGCGATCACGGACCGGCTCGACGAGCTGTACGGGCTGCTGGGCGACTCCACGTCCTCGGACCGTCGGGTCTTCACCACGCTGCAGGAGCTGGAGGGCCACCTGGAGGCGCTGCTGGCCAACACCAAGGCGTTCAACGGCGAGTTGCAGCGCCTGCTGCGCGCCGAGGGCGTGGACCTGGCGACCTTCCGGGAGGTGAAGGCCGCGACGGTGGCCTATCTCCAGGAGTTCCTCGTCAACCTCGACCAGCGGGGTCAGGCGGTGGCCTCCGCCGTTGAGCGCGTCGAGCAGTGCGGAGTGAGCCTGCTGCACGCGCGGGCGCTACGGGGCGCCGAGCTGCCGCCGGTCGCCGACGGCGATCCCGCGCCGGCCTGGCTGGAGCGGCGCCGGGCGCGCTGGGAGGGGCTGCAGGCCTGGTTCCGGCCGGCCGACGGGGCGCGGCCCCGCGTGGAGCAGCTGCACGACGTGGCGCGGCGGGCGATCGTGACGCTCCTGCAGGTCCTTGACCGGATCACCGAGTCACGGCGCCGCTCCTCCAGTGCCGTCCAGGACTTCCGGGAGCTGGCCCGCTGGTTCGCCGCGGCGCCCGGCGAGGACGACCTGCACCGCCTGTGGTCGGCCGCCTTCGGCCTCGGTCCGGCCCGTCACGCCCATCTCGCCCACCCGGACCCGGAGTTGGTCCCCTCATCGGGCAGCTGGGCCGAGGCTCCGCCGGTGGAGGTGTCGGCCCTGCTGCGCACCAGCGGCCGCACCGAGCGGTTCACCCGGACCGGGAAGGTGCGCGACATCGGCGGGATCAAGACGGCCCGGGCCGAGCGGGCCCGGAAGGAGCGGGCCGAGCTCGAAGCCGCCTGGGACGTCCTGGCCACTGACGGTCCGGTGCGGCTCTCCGGCTTCGGCACGCTGGACCACGCCGTCTTCGAGCGGCTTCTCGACCTCCTTGGCCGGGCGCTTGCCGCACGACCGGACGGCAGCGGTACGCGCCGGGCGGTCACCTCCGACGGCCGGGTCGAGATTCTCCTCCGGCCGCTGCCCGACGGTGGGCGGGCCGTCCTGCGGACACCTCGGGGGAAGCTGGAGGGACCTGACCACCTGGTGGAGATCCACAGCGCCGGCAGCACACGGGAGCCCGCCGGGCGGGAGGCAGGATGAGCACCCTTGCGAACCAACTGGTCCTGGCCGAGCGGCAGGACGTCGCCCGAGGCATCAGGCTGCTCCTCGGCCGGCCGCTGATCACCGAACGCGGAGACCCGTCCGCCTTCGAGGTGATCCGCCGTCGGCAGGACCCGTTGACGAAGTGGTTCGACTACCACTGCGGTTGGCAGCTGGTGGTGGAGCCGCGTCTGGGGTACGCGCGCCTGCTCAAGATCCGGACCGTCCCCGACGCCTCGCGCCCCGCCCGTCGACTGCGGTCCGGCAAGGCCCCGTTCGACCGCCGCCGCTACACCCTGCTGTGCGTCGTCGCGGCCGAGCTGCTCCCGGTCCCGGTGACGACGGTCGGCCTGCTCGCCGACCGGGTCGTCCAGGCCTGTGCCACCGACGAGGCGCTGCCGCCCTTCGACACGGCGAGCAAGCCCGAGCGCATGGCCTTCGTGGACGTCCTCAAGCTGCTGGAGGCGTACGGCGCACTCCTCACCGTGGACGGCCTCACGGAGAGCTTCGTCGACTCGGCGAAGGCCAAGGTCCTCTACCGGGTGGATGCCACCGTACTGATGCGTCTCCTCGCCGCACCCGTCGGGCCGTCCCGGCTGGCCGTGTCGGCGGAGGACGTACCGCTGCGCTTCGAGGAACTCCTGCGGGGCACGGTACGCGAGAGCCGGTACGGTGGCGCCGACGCCTCCGATGCGCAGCGCAACCTCCGGCTGCGGCACGCGGTGCTGCGTCGGCTCTTCGACGATCCCGTCCTCCACCACGACGAGCTCGGCGCCGACGAACTGGCCTACCTCACCTCGCCGACCGGGCGGCAGATCGTCCGGCGCGCCGCCGAGCAGGGCGGTTTCGTGCTGGAGGAACGGGCCGACGGCCTGCTGCTCGTGGACCCGGACGGGATCGCCACCGACAGCCGCTTCCCGGACGACTCCGCGACGGCCCGTGTGGCCGCCCTGCTCCTGCTCGAACCGTTGACAGCCGCTCCGGACGGGCTGACACCGGAACAGCTCGCGGTCGAGGCGAACGAACTCCTGCGGCGCTTCCCGCAGTGGGCGAAGACCTACCAGTCGGAGGACGGCGCCCAGCGCCTCACGGCCGACGCCGTGCGCATCCTCGGCGACTTCGGCCTGGCCCGCCGGGTCGGTGACCGCACCGTTCCCCGGCCCGCGGCGTTCCGGTACCGGACCACCGTGCCCGACGGTCCCGCAACCTGACCAGGGAAGACTTCCGATGACCGTGACACAGTTCCCGCAGCGCTCCGCGTTCCCGACGGCGGCCGCAGCCATGCGGTGGCAGCCTTCCAGGGCCGGCATCCTCAATGTCTGGCGCTACTACGACGAGGTCTTCACCTTCCACGAGGGCCGACTGCTCCTGCGGGGGCAGAACGGAACCGGTAAGTCGAAGGCGCTGGAGGTGCTCCTGCCCTTCCTGCTCGACGCCAGCCTGCGACCCAACCGGCTGTCCACCTTCGGTGGATCCGAGCGCACCATGCACTGGAATCTGATGGGCGAGGGCGCCTCGGGCAAGACCCGCGTCGGGTACGTGTGGCTGGAGTTCGTCCGCGACGACGGAGAAGACGACGGCGGTCCCGGCTGGTTCACCTGCGGCGCCAGACTCCAGGCCAGCGTGCACACCACCGGTGTCACCGTCGACTACTTCACCACCGGCGCGCGGATCGACCGCCCCGGCGGTCTCTCCCTGGTCAACGACGCGGGCCAGCCGCTCACCCGCGCCGCGCTGGCCGAAGCCCTGCAAGGCCGGGGCGAGCTGCACGGATCACCGACCGACTACCGCAACACGGTCCGGAGCACGCTCTTCTCCGGGCTGAGCGAGCAGCGCTACGACGCCCTGATCACCGCGCTGCTCCAGCTCCGCACCCCCAAGCTCTCGGAGCGCCTGGATCCGTCGCTGCTGTCCTCCCTGCTCTCGCGGGCCCTGCCCCCGCTCGGCCAGGGCGAGATCACCGAACTGGCCGAGGGCTTCGAACGTCTCGACCGCCAGCGCGAACACCTGAAGGCCCTGGACGACGAGGTGGCCGCGGCCACCGCCGTCGCGAACCAGCAACGCGGCTACGCCCAACGCGTCCTGCGCGCCGGGGCGGCGGCGCTCATCTCCGCGACGACCGAGATGGACAACCTCGCTCGCATCGCCAGGGAGAGCGGGGAGGCGCACGCGGAGGCCGTGCGTGAGCGCGACGGGAACAAGCGGGCGCAGCAGGAGCTCGAACACGGACGGCAGGAGACCGAGGGCGCCATCGAGGGGCTGCTCGACTCCGAGGCCTACCGGCAGGGGCAGGAGCTCGACCAGCTCCGTCGCAGGAGCGACCAGGCCGCCCGGGCCGCGGCCCGGGCCCGCACCGCCGCCGACCGGAGGGTTCGGGCGGCCGACGAGGACGCGGGGCGTGCCGACGATGCGCGGCTGCGTTCCGAGCAGCGGGCCGAACACACCCGGGCCGCCCGGGAGGAGGCGCGGGGCGCGGCGCGGCGAGCAGCCATGGAGTCCGTCTGCGCCGAGGTGCAGACGGTGCTCGGTGCCGCACCTGGTCCGTCCGGGGAAACAGAGGAGCAGGGGCGTACGGCGCGCCGCCTGCTGCGCGGTGCGGTCGTCTCGCGGCACCGCCAGATCGGCGAGGTCCGCGCCGCCGTGGAGCGCCATGAGCGTTCCCTCGCGGACCGGACGACGGCGGAGCAGCACCTCGACTCGGCGCGCGAACGGCTGGCCGGGGCGACCGCGAAGCGCGAGGGGAACGCCCACGCCTACGAGGTCGCCGTCGACGCCCATGCCGCCCTGTTGCGCCGTTGGGCGACGGACGACTGCGCGGAGCTGTCGATCGACGACGCCCAGGAGCTCGCGTCCCGTGCCGCCGTCGAGACCGACGTCCTCGTGCTGGTCGAAGCCGCCGCCCGGGCGGCGGAGAGTTCCATCACCGCCGACGAGACGACCGCCCGCGCCGGCCGGGACGACGCCCGTGCCCGGCGTGACCGGGTCGTCGGGGAACTGGAACGCACCGCGGCAGCGGTCGATCTCCCGCCGGTTCCACCGCGGACCCGCACGGCCGACCGGTCGGTCCTGCCGGGGGCACCACTGTGGCGACTGCTGGCGTTCCGGCCGGACGTGCCGCCCGCCGATCAGGCAGGCATCGAAGCGGCCCTGGAAGCGGCCGGCCTGATCGACGCCTGGATGGCTCCCGACGGCGGCCTCGTCGTCACCGGACACGACACCCTGGCCGACCCGGCAGCGGCCGTGCCCGCACCGGGTCCCTCGCTGCTCGACGTCCTCTCTCCCGAACCCGACGGCCCGGTGCCGCCGAGCCGGGTGCAGCGGCTGCTCGCAGGCATCGCCTACGGTCCCACGCTCCCGACGGGCCACCCGGCCGCCGTGGCGGCCGACGGAAGCTGGCGGCTGGCGACGGCGGTCGGTTCCTGGACCAAGGAGGAGTCCAGCCACATCGGCGCCGCGGCCCGGGAACGCGCCAGGCAGCGGCGGATCGCGGACCTCACCGCCGAACTGGCCGAGGCCGACACCACCGTCACCGGGTACGAGACGCGACTGCGTTCCCTCGCCGACCGCCGGACGCGCCTCGGAGCCGACCTCCGCTCCCGGCCGCACCACCGGGAAGTGGAGCAGGCCAAGCGCGTCTGGGAACGGTCCGAGTCCGAGGTGGGCGCGCGCGAGGACGCCGTACGCGAGGCCGTCGAACGGCTCGCGCGACAGGAGGAGGCGGTCGCGGACGCGCTACGCGCGCTCGCCGTCGCCTCGGCCGAGCACGCCCTGCCGACCGAACGCGCCGCCCTGGACACGACCGCCACGGCCGTCGACGCGCTGCGTGAACAGGCCGACGTCTGGCTCGACTCCCACCTGGCCTGGACGGCCGCCCAGCACGCCTGGAACTCCGCGCGCAGCCGCGCCGAGGCGTCCAGGGGCGCGGCAGCCGAGAGCCTGGAGGAGGCCGAGACCGTCGAGGCCGCCGCCCGCGGGCTCCGATCCACGCTCCGGGCGGTCGAGAGCACCGTCGGCGAGGACTACCGCCAAGTGGCCGCCCGCATCAGTGACTTCCGGACGTCCCTCGACCGGATCCGCCGCGACATCGAATCCGGAACCCAGGCACTTCTCACGCTCGAAGGCCGCATCGGTGCACTGGGTGCCACCACGACCCAGGACGAGGCCCTGCACGAGAGGGCCGTGGTGGCCCGGAACGAGGCAGCCCGCAGCTTCCGGCACCTGTGCGTCCTCGGATTCCCCGAGGACGCGGGCCTCGGCCTCGTCCTCACCTCCGTGGACGGCACTCGCGCGACTCTCGAAGCCGCACGCGAGACCGCTGCGGCATGGCCCAACCTGCCGCACGGCACCAGGAACCTCGGCGACTCCCTGAACCGCCTCTCCGAGGCCGTCCACCGAGCCCGCCAGAGCCTCAGCAGCCGTGCCGACCTCGAACTCGAAGCCGAGGAGGACATCCACGTCCTCACCGCCACCATCGACGGCATCCGCGTCGGCGCGACCAGCCTCCTCGCCATCCTCACCGGCGACCGTGACCGCAGCCAGGACGACATCACCGCCGCCGAACGGAGCCTCTTCGACCGAACCCTCACCGGCGACACCCGCCGCCACCTCGCTTCCCGGATCCGCCAGGCCGGTGAACTCGTCGAGCGGATGAACGGCCACCTCGAACGGGTCCGCACCGCCTCACGGGTGGCGGTCCGTCTGGTGTGGCAGATCCACCCCGACCTGCCCGCCGGCACCCGGACGGTCCGTGAACTGCTGCTCAAGGACCCGGCCCGGATCACCGAAGCCGACCGCGAGGCCCTGCACGCCTTCTTCCGGGGCCGTATCGAGGAGGCCAAGACCCGTAACACGGCGGCCACTTGGGAGGAGCAGCTCGCAGAGGTCCTCGACTACACGGCCTGGCACCAGTTCGTCGTCAAACTGGACCGCGCCAACGGCGCCGGGTGGCAACTGCTCACCAAGAAGCTCCACGGCGCACTGTCGGGCGGGGAGAAGGCCATCGCACTCCACCTGCCGCTCTTCGCCGCCGTGGCCGCTCACTACGAGGCGGTGCCGGAGTCCCCGCGGCTGATCCTGCTCGACGAGGTCTTCGTCGGCGTCGACACCGTCAACCGGGGGCAGGTCTTCGCCCTCCTCGCGGCGCTCGACCTCGACCTGGTGCTCACCTCCGACCACGAGTGGTGCACCTACCGGGAGCTCTCCGGGATCGCCGTTCACCAGCTGATCACCGGAGGCGACGGCGACGATGCCGTCACCAGCGCCCGCTTCACCTGGACGGGTGCCGACCTGCTGCCCGACGAAGCCGCCGTGGACGGATCGGCATGACGGGCCGCCATCCCCTCGATCTCCCCGAACTCAGGCCCCTCTGGTCGGCCGTCCACGATCGCCTGTCGACCGGCCGCCCCGTAAGCCGGGTGCGGTCGGGACCGCTCGACGACGCCGGTCGGGAGGCGTTGGCCGACCTCCTCGGACTGGACCGGCTCCCTGGCGTCGAACCGACGATCCCGCTTGCCGGACTCGACCACGCCGTGCTGGAGGTCTGCGGCCGGACCGTCCGGGACGTGGTGGCCGCGATCCTCGGCCCGGTCCACGACCGGGCTGCCGAGCGCGAACGCAAGACGGGCCAACGCGAAGCCTTGTGGGGGTGGCTGGCCGGCCACGACGTGGTCACCGCCCAGCCCGTTCTGCTGGAGTGGGTCGGCCACCTGCGGACCAACGGCCTCGTAGACGGCTCACCCGACCGGACCCGAGGCCTGCTGACCGCCGCGCTGACCGTCCTTCACGCACTCCCGGCCGACGGCGAGCCACTACCGGTCCTCGCCGCCCGCCTCCTCGACGGCGACTCCCACGCCCTCGACGACGGGACACGGCTGTCCTCGATCGTCCTGCGTGCACTGGCGGTGCTGTACGGCACCGACATGCCCGACGCCGCAGAGGGGCGACGCGCACTCTGGAGCCGAGCCGGCGTGGCCGACGACGAACTGTCCGCCACCGTGCTCGCCGTCGGACTGCGGCCCGCGGGGGAAGGCCCGGTCGCCAGGATCTCCCGCATCTGCGCCGAAGCCGGTCAACCGGCCGGCTTCACCCTGGCCCAACTGCGCTCAGCCGGCGAATTCGCCGGTCCCGCAGGACCGGTGCACGTCACCGAGAACCCCAGTGTGCTCGCCCTCGCCCTACGGCGTTTCGGCCGGCGGTGCCCGCCGCTCGTCTGCACCTCCGGCTGGCCCAACACCGCCGTGATCCGCCTGCTGCGCCGACTCGTCGACGACGGCGCCTCCCTGCGCTACCACGGCGACTTCGACGGCGAGGGCATCCGCATCGCGGCTCACGTCATGGCCAAGGCCGGAGCCGTTCCCTGGCGGATGACAGCCGAGGACTACCGGGCCGCCGTGCCCCGGGTTCCCTCGGGCCCCGATCCGGGGCGCCTCACGCCCGCCCCGTGGGACCGGGCGCTCGTCGATTCCATGGCCGACCTGCGCACCGCGGTGGTCGAGGAGGTGGTCGCCGACCTCCTCCTTGACGACTTGACAGGTCACCGACACGGATAGAATGACACCCTGTTCGACGGGCCGAGGGCTACCACCGGCGGTTCGGCCTGGTCCACGTCGACTGTTGGTCTGACCTGACTGAAGGTTCCATACGTCATTTCCCTGAGTGGGAGTTCTCCGCGAAGGAGTGCGCCCGGTCGGCGCAGGCGGGGCACTGGTGGGTCGCGGGTGGTCCGGTCCCGTGCGGACCAGTCCTGCCGTGAGGCTCAGACGGGGTGCGGGGTGCCGGACGCCGGTCGTGACGTCTCCGGCCGGGCGAGCCTGGATGACGTGACATGGCAGACCACGACCGCCACGATCACCAGCGGCATGGCGGTGACGCCGTCGGACCCCAGCAGCAGGGTCGCCAGTAGGACGGAGGTCATCGGCAGCCTGAGCATGACGACCGACATCGCGCCCATGCCCATGGCGGCGGAGGAGATGACGGGCAGCCCGGGCAGGTGGGAGAGCGCGATCCCTGCCGTGGCACCCAGGAACAGCGCTGGGAAGATCGGTCCTCCCCGGAATGCCGCCAATGACACACCGTAGGCGAGCCACTTGCACACGAGCAGCAGTGTCAGCGCTCCCACCGAGTAGCTCGTACTGTGGAGCAGCAGTTGGGGCAGCGCGGACTGACCCGAGAACAGGACGTCGGATGGCGGCTTCCCCACGCCCTCGGCGTACGCGATGGCGAGCCCTGCCACGGCGAGGCCGGCCACCGGCGTGAGCAGCAACCGTCTGTGGTTGACGCGCGGCTGGAGGAAGAGCGCGAGGCGCCGGACTCCCGTGCCGGCGAACGCCGCCGCCACCCCGATGGCGAGTGCCCAGCCGAACTGGGCGATGTTCGGATGGTTCACTGCGGGAAGGCTGGGAATCGTCAGCGTGCCCGCCCCGACCCCGGTCCAGGCGCCGAGCCCGATGAAGACGAGATACCCGACTCCGGAGGCCAGCAGACCGGGCAGCAGTACGATCCCCAGCGTCGGGCCGCCGAGTCCTGACGCCTCCATCAGCAGGAACGCTCCGAGCAGGGGCGAGCCCAGCAGGGCGCTGATGGCCGCGAAGCTTCCCGCGGCGCCGACCACGGCCTGGGTCCTGGCATCGACGTCCGGCTTGATCAGCCGGACGACGTACACGGCCAGGCCTCCGCCGAGCGCGATCAGGGGCGCCTCGGGCCCGATCACCGCGCCGAAGCCGAGCGACGCCAGCGCTGCGAGAAGGATCCCGGGCAGTTCGGCGGCCGCAGCGGCGCCCGCGGTCTTGAGCCCCTCGGCCGGCTGGTGGCCGCCGTTGCCGGGCAGGTACTGGACGGTCAGTGCCACCAGAAGTCCTGCCAGCCCCATCAGGGGCAGCGGCCACCAGGGCGGTGCCCCGTGGAATCCCAGTCCGTTCGGGAGGTCGGTGTAGAGCGCCTTCTGGAGCTGGTCGACGGCCTGGAGGAAGCCGTACGCGCCCGCCGACAGGAGCACGCCGAGGACGGCCGAGATGACCAGGAGCGCCAGGTAGCCCTTGGTCCGCAGGGGGCCGAATGGGTCGGCGGGCGGCGCCGCCGCAGGATCGCCCGTGGGCTCGTCCGATGACATCAAGTCGCTTTCCCGGCACTACCTACTGTGCCGACTCTCGGTCGATGCTGACAGCAGAAGGTCCGACTCCTCCGCGCTTTGCTGAAGTCGGGACCGTCAAGGGTCATTCGAGCCGACATCTCCGGATCGTGCGGCGCTTTCTAGCCCGATTGCGTGGCGCCCACTACCGAACGGGTGAGCACTGCGCGGCGCTTCGGGCTTGTCGTGCCTGATGGTGCTTCTCTCGCCGAGAAGTGCGGAGCCTGGAAGAGCAAGGAGAAGTCGTGGCAGGCAGTGTCGGTGAGAATCGTGGGGCGATCCACTCGCAGCTCCTGGCTGGGCAGAAGGCCCTGGTGACCGGTGCCAACTCGGGCATCGGCAAGGCGACGGCGATTGCTCTCGGCCGGGCCGGCGCTGACGTCGTCGTCAACTACGTCGTCGGCGCGGACGAGGCCGAGAAGGTGGTCGCGGAGATCGAGGCCTTCGGGGTCCGTGCCTACGCGCACGAGGCCGACGTGTCCGACGAGGAGCAGGTCGTCAAGATGGTCTCGGGCATGGTCGACGAGCTGGGCACCATCGACATCATGGTCGCCAACGCGGGCCTGCAGCGGGACGCTCCCGTCACGGAGATGACACTGGCCCAGTGGCACAAGGTCATCGACGTCAACCTCACCGGCCAGTTCCTCTGCGCCCGGGAGGCGGCCAAGGAGTTCCTGCGGCGTGGCGTCGTCCCGGAGGTGTCCCGCGCCGCCGGAAAGATCATCTGCATGAGCTCGGTCCACCAGATCATTCCCTGGTCGGGGCACGTGAACTACGCCTCCTCCAAGGGCGGCGTCGGCATGATGATGCAGACGCTCGCCCAAGAACTGGCGCCCAAGAAGATCCGGGTGAACGCGGTCGCCCCCGGCGCCATCCGCACCCCCATCAACAAGGACGCCTGGGACACCCCCGAGGCCGAGGCCGACCTCCTCCGGCTGATCCCCTACCGCCGCGTCGGTGACCCGGACGACATCGCCAACGCCGTCGTGGCAGTGGCCTCCGACCTGCTCGACTACGTGGTGGGCACGACGCTCTACGTGGACGGCGGAATGACGCTCTTCCCCGGCTTCGCCACCGGCGGCTGACACCGCGATGGAGGACCACATCACGCCCCGCCGGGTGGTGATCCTCGGCGGGGGATTCGCCGGGTTGTTCGCCGCCCGGGCGCTGCGCCGGTCGCCCGTCGCCGTGACCCTCTTCGACCGCTGCGCCCACCACCTCTTCCAGCCGCTGCTGTACCAGTGCGCCTCGGGGATCCTCTCCGAGGGGCAGATCGCCCAGCCGCTGCGCGCCGTCCTGCGCCGTCACCACAACGTCCGCTGCCTGCTGGCCGAGGCCACGGACGTCGACGTGGACGATCGTCTGGTTCACGCGCGGCGGCCGGACGGTGCGATGATCAGCCTCCCCTACGACGATCTGATCGTGGCGGCGGGTGTGCGCCAGTCCTACTTCGGCCATGACGAGTTCGCCGAGCACGCCCCGGGGATGAAGACCCTGGACGACGCGCTGGACATCCGCCGGCGGCTCTTTCGCGCGTTCGAGATGGCCGAGTCGGCCACGGACGCCCGGGAGCGGCAGGAGTGGCTCACCTTCGCGCTCGTCGGGGCCGGGCCGACCGGAGTCGAACTCGCCGGGCAGATCCGCGAGATCGCCGGCCACACGCTCGAAAGGCAGTTCCGCACGATCGAGCCCGGGCAGGCGCGGGTGCTGCTCCTCGAGGGGGCCGACTCCGTGCTGGCCGCGTTCGGGCCGACCCTGGCCCGCCGCGCGGCCCGGACGCTGAAGGGTCTCGGGGTCGAGCTCCACATGGGAGCGATGGTCACCGGCGTGGACGAGCGCGGCCTGACGGCGCGTGACCGTGCCGGCCGGATCACCCGGATCGACGCGCGCACCGTGCTGTGGACGGCCGGCGTGGAGGCGCCACCGCTTGCCGGGGTGCTGGCCCGGGCGACCGGCGCCGAGCAGGACCGGGCCGGCCGGATCCTCGTCGAGCCCGACCTCACGATCGCCGGCCACCCGGAGATCCGCGTGGTGGGCGACCTGATGAGTCTGAACAGGCTGCCGGGCCTGGCCGAGGTCGCGATGCAGTCGGGTGCCTACACGGGCCGCGCGATCCGCCACGCCGTGGAAGGCCGGACCAAACAGCCGAAGCCCTTCAGATACCTGGACCTCGGCAGCGCCGCCTACATCTCCCGGGGCCGGGCGGTCGTCAAGGTCGGACGGCTGAACGTGTCAGGGGTCACGGGCTGGCTGGCCTGGTTGTTCATCCACATCGCCTTCCTCACCGGCTTCCGCAGCAGGCTCGGAGCGCTGCTCACCTGGTTGATCGTGTTCGCCTCCGGGTCCCGCCGGGAGCGCGCTTTCACCTCCGCCGGAACCCGCGCTCCGACCGACCCGGCCCCGCCAGCTCACTGACCCAGCGCCACACGGATCGAGCCATCGAGGCACACATGCACAGCACCACACTTCTTCTCGCGAACACCCCACCCCAGACGTTGCCCGCGCGCGAGCTGATGGCCTTCACCCTGGGCTCCCACATCCTCCTGGTCCCGTTCGGGGTCGCGCTGCCCTTCATCACGCTCCTGATGCACTATCGCGGGCTGCGCAAGGGTGACGCCGTGGCCCTGAAGCTGGCCCGGCGCTGGTCGGCGGTGATGGCCGTGCAGTTCGCCATCGGGATCGTCACCGGCACTGTCCTCTCCTTCGAGTTCGGACTGCTGTGGCCGAGGATGATGGGCCGCTGGGGGGACGTGTTCGGTCTCGGATTCGGCGTCGAGGCCTGGGCGTTCTTCCTGGAAGCCGTCCTCATCGCGATCTACCTGTACGGCTGGCGCAGGCTCAGGCCCTGGACGCACTTCTGGCTCGGCGCGCCGCTGCCGCTGGCCGCGCTGCTGGGAGCCTTCGGCATCATCGCGGCGAACTCCTGGATGAACACCCCGCAGGGCTTCACCCTCGACGCCCAGGGCAACCCGGTCGATGTCACCGTGCGGCAGGCGATCTTCACACCGATCTTCGGCCCGCAGTACTGGCACTTCGCGGTGGCGATGTTCCTGACCGCCGGCTACGTGGTCGCCGGGGTCTACGCGGTCGGCTGGCTGCGCGGACGCCGCGACCGGTACCACAAGCTCGGCTTCACCGTGCCGTTCACCGTCGCCGCGATCCTCACCCCGGTCCAGTTCTTCCTGGGCGACAATCTCGCCCGGCAGGTCTTCCACAAACAGCCGGTCAAGTTCGCCGCCGCCGAGATCGTCTGGAACACCGACACCCACGTGCCGGAGTACCTGTTCGGTCGCCTCAACGAGGACGGAACGATCTCCGGCGGCATCAAGATCCCCCAACTCGACTCCATCCTGGCCGGATTCAAGCCCAGCACCCAGGTCACCGGCCTGACCTCGGTGGCCGCCGACGACCGCCCCACCGCCACTCAGGCGACCATCGTCCACTGGGCCTTCGACATCATGGCGACCATCGGCAGCCTGCTGATCCTGCTCGCCCTCTGGTACGCGTGGTGCTGGTGGCGCCGCCGTGATCTCCCCCGATCCCGGTGGTTCTTCCGCTGCGCCGCCGTCGCCGGGGCCGCCAGTCTGCTGACCGTCGAGTGCGGCTGGATCACCACCGAGGTCGGCCGCCAACCCTGGATCGTCTACTTCAACATGCGGGTCTCCGACGCGGTCACCGCCACCCGCGTGAGTTCACTGTGGACGATGTTCGGCATCGTGGTGGCCGTGTACGTGCTCATTTTCGGCGCCTTCCTCGCCGTGCTGCTGAAGATGCGCACCCGCTGGCGGATCGCCGACGAGAGCCCGGCCGGGCAGGCCGGCGCGCTCGGTCCGGAGGCCGGCACTCCGTACGGCCCAAGGGAAGCGACCATGGCAGCCACCGGAGCCGCGCCGGATCCCGGTACGCCGCGGTCACCTGGTGGCACGTCATGATGGCCGACGCGATGTCCTGGGTCCTGGTGCTGGCAGTCGCCGCCTACGCCTGCGCCGGGGGCACCGACTACGGCGCCGGGTTCTGGGACCTGCTGGCCGGGGGAGCCGAGCGCGGCGAGCGCCCCCGCTGGCTGATCGACCATGCCATGGCACCCGTCTGGGAGGCCAACAACGTCTGGCTGATCTTCGTCTTCATCATCATGTGGACCGGCTTCCCCACGATGTTCCAGGCCGTGTTCGGCGCCATGTGGCTGCCGCTGGCCCTGGCCGCCATCGGCCTGGTCCTGCGCGGCGCAGGCTTCGCCCTGCGCAAGCCGACCCGGCGCCTGGCCGGACGGCGGATCTACGGCGCGGTCTTCGCGGTCTCCTCACTGCTCACCCCCTTCTTCTTCGGCGTGGTCATCGGCGGCATCGCCTCCGGCCGGGTCGCACCCGGGACCACGGCCTCCTCCGACGCCTGGGCCAATCCCACCTCCATCGTCACCGGGCTGCTCACCGTCGCGGCCACCGCGTACCTCGGCGCCGTCTTCCTCACCGCGGACGCGCGCCGCTTCGGAGCCGACGACCTGGTCCGGTACTTCCGGCTCCGAGCGCTCTGCAGCCTCGGAGCCATCGTGGTGCTGGCGGTCATCGGCATCCCCGTCACCCACCACGACGCCGCGTACGTCTGGCACGGCCTCACCCATGGAGCCGGGTTGGCGCTCGTGATCCTCGCCGCCCTCGCCGCCGCCCTCACCGCACTGCTGCTCGCGCGGCGGGAGTACCGCTGGTGCCGTTACACCTCGGTGGCCGGCGTCGCCCTGACCGTGGCCGCCTGGGGCCTCGCCCAGCGCCCGTACCTGCTGCCCACCTCGTTGACGGTGGCACAGGCCGCGGGAGCCGCCCACACGTTGCGCTGGTTGGCAATCGTCACGGTGATCGCGGTCGTGGTGGTCGGGCCGGCCCTCGTCCTGCTCTATCGTCTCGACACGCTCGGCGACCTGGAGCCCCTCACCGACTCCGATACGCGAGGGGCTCGGGCACCGGGCGACGACCGCTAGCCCGACCGGGCAGCCCTCCGGTTCGACCGCTGTCCGGTGCGGACCAGAGGGCGTTCAGCGCAGCCGGTCGATCAGATGGTCGCCGACCCGCAGGGCGTTGGCGATGGCGGTCAGCGACGGGTTCACCGCGCCGATGCTCGGGAAGAAGGCGGTGTCGACGACGTAGAGGTTGTCCAGGTCGTGCGCTTTGCAGTTGACGTCCAGGGCCGAGCTCTTCGGGTCGTCGCCGAACCTCACGGTGCCGGCCTGGTGGGCGGTGGCCCCGATCGGCATTCCCTTGTGCAGGTAGATGCTGTGGTCGAGCAGGCGGTGCTCGTGCATGCCCAGCTGCCCGAGCATGCCCTGCAGCTTGTGCTGCAGCTTCTTCAGCCCGGTCGTGTTGTTCTTCTCGTCGATCGACAGGTGGACGTTCCCGTCGCCGTCGAGGGTGACGCGGCTGTCGGGCAGCGGCAGGTCCTCACCGCACAGCCAGAAGTCGACCGCATGGTGCGCGAGCACCTCGAACGGCATGTCCGGCGAGAGCTTGCCGGCCCACCGCGGCGCCTCACCGTGGATCTGCTCGGCGTCCGACTTGCCGAGCATCTGGATGCCGCCGAGCGGGTAGTCGAAGTCGTCCGAGCCGAGGTACCAGTCGTTGAGCGCCAGGGTCTTCTGGAACTGGGTGGGGTTGGGTTCCTTCGAGACCGCCATCAGGGCCAGGTTGTTGTGCCGCATGTAGTGGCGTCCCACCACGTCCGAGCTGTTGGCCAGCCCGTTCGGGTGCCGGTCGTTGGCCGAACGCAGGAGCAGGGCGGCGGAGTTCACTGCTCCGCAGGCGACGACCACGATGTCGGCGCCGAACCCCGTCGCCGAGCCGTCCGCGAGTTCCACGACCACGCCGGTGACGGTGCGTCCGGTCGGATCGGTCTCCAGGCGGCGCACATTGGCGCCCGTGATCATGGAGACGTTGTCGTGCTTCAGCGCTGGATCGACGCAGATCACCTGGGCATCGGCCTTGCCGTTCACCAGGCAGGGGAAGCCGTCGACCCGGTTGCAGCGGATGCAGACGCTGTCGTGGGTCGCCCGCCCGTTCTCCTTCTGCGTGAGGTTCACGCCGATCGGCAGATGGAAGGGATGCAGCCCCTGCTTCTCCAGGTCGTCGCTGAGCTGCTGGATGCGCGGCTCGTGCTCCACCGGCGGGTAGGCGTACGGCGCGTCGGCCGGGCCCTCCGTGGGGTCCTCGCCGTGCTTGCCGTGCACCAGGTAGAGGTGCTCGGCCTGGGTGTAGTAGGGCTCCAGGTCCTCGTAGCGGATGGGCCAGGCGGGCGAGATGCCGTCGTGGTGGCGCAGCTCGCCGAAGTCCTGGGGGCGCAGCCGGAAGAGCGCGGCGCCGTAGAACTTGGTGTTGCCACCGACGTAGTAGTTGACCTCCGGGGTGAATTCGTGGCCGTGCCGGTCGTACCAGGTCTCCTGCGCCAGGTACTTGCCCTGCACGAACACCTTGGTGGAGTTCCAGTTGTCGATCTCGCGAGGCAGGTAGTCCCCGCGCTCCAGGATCAGCACCCGCTTGCCGGAGGGCGCCAGCCGGTGGGCGAGCGTGCCGCCGCCCGCGCCGGTGCCGATGATGATGACGTCGTAGTGTTGGGTGTCGGCCACGATGGGCTCCCGTTCTCGAAGTGTTCGCACGTCACAGGATCGCGATGGGATTGACGGGTGATCCGGTGGCGCCGGGAAGCCGGAGCGGGGCGATCACGCAGAGGAACGACCAGCGGTCCTGCTCCTCGCAGATCGGCACCAGATCCTCGAACTGCAGGTAGTCCAGCAGGTGCAGTCCCATGGCGTGGATGCCGAGAACGTGCACCGGGAAGGTCACACCCTCCGTGGTGCTGGGAGCGGTGTCGTTGTTGCCGTCGCTGCCGAGCACCGCGACCTGCCGGTCCGCCAGGAACTCCATCGCGGTGGGGTGAAGCCCGGCGCGAGCCCCGGTCGCGTTCCACGGCCCGAGTTCGCGGTGACGGCGGCGATGGCCGACCCGCACGAAGAGCAGGTCCCCTCTCGTGACCCGCAGATGCTGCGCGGTCTCGGCGGCGGCCAGTTCCTCTCCGGTCACGTGGTCGCCGGGTTCGAGCCACGGCACGCCGCGCAGACGGGGGATGTCGAGCAGCACGCCGCGGCCGACGATTCCGTCCCGCGCCACGTCGATGGACAGCTTCGTCGCCCCGGTCACGGTCAGGCTGCTCGCGGCCACGCCGTTGTGCAGTGTGCCGTCGTAGACGACGTGGCACAGGGCGTCGAGGTGGCCGTCGGCGTCGCCGTGCACGTTCATGGCGAAGCGGTCCGCAGCGAACTGCAGGCCGTTCGCCTCGATGTCGCCGTCGACGACGCCGGTCATCTGGTGCTCGCACGGCTCGGGGTTGCCGGGGCGCGCCCGGGTTTCCAGGACGGCGGCGAGCGTGACGGTGCGACCTGATCGGACCTCACCAGCGGCTGCCAGCACCTGCGTCGGTGTGAGGGTGTCCAGTGCGCCGCGGTCGGCGGTGCCTCGCACGGCCTCGCGTCGCACGCGCTGGTAGAGCGCGCGGAACTCGGCCGAACTCAGCGGTGGTGGGTCGGCGGATCCTGTGTGCGTCGCCATGGATGCTCAGCGGGTCTGTTCGCGGTCGAGTGCTTCGTCGAGGGTGGTGGCGGCCATGATCAGCGAGAGGTGGGTGAACGCCTGCGGGAAGTTGCCCAGTTGCTCCCCGCTCGGCCCGACCTCCTCGGCGAAGAGACCGACGTGGTTGGCGTAGGTCTGCATCTTCTCGAAGGCGTAGCGCCCCTGTTCGGTCCGGCCGGCCCGGGCCATCGCATCGACGTAGAGGAAGGTGCAGAGGCTGAACGTGCCCTCGGAGCCTCGCAGACCGTCGGGTGAGGCGGCCGGGTCGTAGCGGTAGACGAGGCTGTCGGAGACGAGTTTGCGGTCGATGGCGTCCAGCGTGGACAGCCAGCCCGGGCCCCTGGGAGCGAGGAAGCGGACCCGGGGGATGAGCAGCAAGGACGCGTCCAGGACGTCCCCGTCGTAGTGCTGGACGAGAGCCTGCTCCTTGCCGCTCCACCCGCGGGTCATCACCTGTTCGAGGATGTCGTTGCGGGCGGTGGTCCAGCGCGCGAGGTCGGCGGGCCTGCTGAACTCGGTGGCCAGACGCAGCCCGGCGTCGAAGGCGGCCCAGCACATCACCCGGCTGTAGGTGAAGTCCTTGCGTCCGCCACGGGTCTCCCAGATGCCCTCGTCGGGACGGTCCCAGGAGTCGGCGAGCCAGTCCAGGGTGGCGGCGAGCGCCTTCCACCCGTGATAGCCCGTCTGTTGGCCCACCGTGCCGCCCTCGGCCAGGGCGTAGAGCGCCTCGCCGTAGATGTCGAGCTGCAGCTGGTCCATGGCGGCGTTGCCGGCCCGGACCGGGGCCGAGCCGCGGTAGCCCTCGAAGTGGTCGAGGATCACTTCGGGGATGTCGGGATCGCCGTCGACCCGGTACATGATCTGCAGACGCTCGCCGTCGGAGCCCGCTCGTTCGGCCAGGCGATCGCGCAGCCAGTGGGTGAACCGGGTGGCCTCCTCGACGAATCCGAGGTCGAGCAGTGCTCGAACGGACAGTGAGCCGTCACGGACCCAGGTGTAGCGGTAGTCCCAGTTGCGCTCGCCGCCGACCTGCTCGGGAAGGCCCATGGTCGCCGCGGCGACCGGGGCGCCCGTGGGGTGGTAGGTGAGCAGTTTGAGCGTGATGGCGGAGCGGTTCACCATGTTCGGCCATCGGCCGCGGTAGGTGGAGGTGTGTAGCCAGTCCTGCCAGAAGTTGCCGATGTCGAAGAGCTGGTCGTTGAGCTCCTCCACGGTGATCGGTGCGGGCGGGGCCCCGTCCGGGCCGCAGACGGTGAAGGCGGCGCCCGCCAGCTGCCCGGCGTTCAGCGTGACCTCTCCGCGTACGTCGTCCCCGTTGCGTTCCACGGGGAAGGTACTCTGCAGGTATCCGGCGAGTTCCGGAGCACGGAACACCGCGGTCCCGCCCTGGAGATCGAGTTCGTGAGTGGCGCGGCCGTAGTCGAACCGCGGTCGGCAGTCCAGGACGAACCGCACGGTGCCGCGCACCGCGCGCACGACGCGAATCAGCGTGTGCCGGTCGGTGGGCTTGCCCGTCCGGTCGGGCGGCATGCAGTCGATGACCTCGCCGACCCCGTCGGGGGACATGAACCGGGTCACCAGGACGGCCGTGTCGGGGTAGTAGAGCTGCTTGCACGTGACCTCCGCGTCTTCCGGGGCGAAGAGGAAGTAGCCGCCCCGGTCGTGGTCGAGCAGGGCGGCGAAGATGCTGGGTGAGTCGAAGCGAGGAGCTGCGAACCAGTCGACGACCCCTTGCGACGAGACCAGTGCGGCGGTCTGCAGGTCGCCCACCAGACCGTGGTCGGCGATAGGCGGGTAGCGGTCCATGGTGTCTCCGCAATCTCGGGAGGATCCCCTGCGTTCCACTATCCGACCAGCCGCGCGCACGCGCTCCACGTCAGGTGCCGATGACTCCCGGAGTCCGCTGTGACCAGGAAGGACGCGCCTGCCCGCCTGGTACTCCAGATGGAGCAGTCACGCGCCTGCCTGGCGTCGGCAGGCGGGACCGGGACAGGCCGCGGCCCGGACCGCCCGGAGGCGGTACCGGCCGGGCCGCTCGACTTGCCGACGATCGTTCCCCCGGCGCTACTGGCCTCGGGCGGTACGCACGCGCCGCCACTGCACTTCCCCGGCTGCGGAGGGGCTACATGGAGATGGTCCATCTCCGGCTGGTGACTCCGCCGGACGTCACCGACGAGACGGTCGACATGCTGACCGGCGACCGCTACGTCTTCAACCTGGTCGTGCTCGCGGGTACGGCACGTCACCCGGACGGCGACGCCATCGAGTGCGACGTGCTGGCAGGTGCGGCGAACGAGGTCCTGCGCAACCTCCGTGAGCTGGAGGTCGACCGGCGTGGCTCGGTCGTGATCGAGTCGGTCGACATGGCGTTCTCCGGACTCGCGGAGGAGGCGGAGACACACCAGCTCGGGGCGCTCGCGCATGCACCGGTGTGGGAGGCGGTCGAGGCGCGTATCCGGGCCGAGGGGACCTACCTGCCGAGCTTCTACGTCTATCTGATCATCGCTGGACTCATCGGCTCGGTGGGAATCATCACCAACTCCCAGATCCTGATCGTCGCGGCCATGGTCGTGGGACCCGAGTACGGCGCCATCACCAGCGTGGCGCTGGGCATGGACCGGAGGAACGGGCCGCGGATTCGGCAAGGGCTGTTAGCGTTGCTCGTCGGCTTCTCGCTGGCCGTGGTCTTCACGCTCCTGTTCTCGTTACTGGTCCGGGGTCTGGGAATTCAGCCGAAGGCGTTCACGCTGGGCGTCAGGCCGGTCTCCGACCTGATCAACACGCCGAACTTCTTCTCCTTGGCCGTCGCCGTGCTCGCCGGCATGGTCGGGATCATGTCGCTGACCCAGGCCAGGACGAGCGCCCTGCTCGGCGTGTTCATCTCGGTCACCACGGTCCCGGCGGCCGCTGACATCGGCGTGTCCTGTGCCTTCGCGAGCTGGAGCGAGGCGCGTGGCTCACTGCTGCAGCTTCTGCTCAACATCGTCGTGCTGATCGCGGTGGGTGTTCTCACGCTCAGGTTCCAACGCGCGATCTGGCGGCGGATCAGTCTTCGAAACAGCCGCTGACACCTGGCCTTGGCTCGCCCGGATCACGCGGTGGAGGGATGAACAGATCGCAAGCGGCGCGTCGGCCGCAGTGGCCGGCTCGGCGCTGGAGCGATCGTACCGGGACCATCTGCGGGACGGACTCACCGGACGGCTGATGAGGACGCCCACCGCGCCGGGAATCGTCTCAAAGGGCGAACCCACCGAGCTCTTCCGGAGGTGGGATCGTGTCTCGCTTGATTTGGACCCTGTGCGCCCGCACCCTGCCGATCGAGGGGCCTGCACGTGTCGGGCCGCCACGGCGCCCGGGTCCGTGGGTTGTGCCCACCCTCAGGCAGCGCGAGGAGGCCGCGTGCGCGAGAGCCGGACCGGACGACAGCTGACGCTGCGCCATGGGAGCCACTCCGTGGTCGTCGTCGAACTGGGCGGTGCCCTTCGGCACTACGCGATCGGCGGACGTCCGGTGCTCGACGGCTTCGCTGCCGACGACCGGATCACGGGAGGACGCGGCCAACTCCTGGTGCCGTGGCCGAACCGGGTCAGGGGCGGCCGCTACCGATGGCACGGGCAGGACCTGCAACTGCCGCTGACCGAGCCGGTGAACGGCAACGCGATCCACGGTCTGCTCCGCTGGACCTCGTGGCAGGTGCTGGAGGAGGCGGACAGCCGAGCCGTGCTGGAAGTCACGCTGTGGCCGCAGCCGGGCTATCCCTTCCACCTGCGGGTCCGAGCCGAGTACGTCCTTGGCGACGAGGGCCTGGAGGTGGCCGTGACCGCGCTGAACCAGGGTACGAGCGTCGCACCGTACGGCGTGGGCCAGCATCCCTACCTCACCGTCGGCACGGCCACGGTCGACGACGCGGTGCTGACCGTTCCGGCGCGGAGTTGGGTCCGTACCGATGACCTGGGCCTGCCCGTGGCCACCGAACCGGTCGCGGGCACGCCGTACGACTTCCGCACACCGAGGGCGATCGGCGCCCAGCACCTGGACACCCCGTTCAGCGATCTCGACCGGGACGCCCGTGGTCGTGCCGTGGTACGCCTGGCCCACCCGTCGGGGGAACACGGTACGGATGTCTGGCTCGGCGAGGGGGCGGACTTCCTGCAGGTGTACACCGGCGACACCCTGCCGGAGGGGGAACGTCGTCGCGCGGTCGCCATGGAACCGATGTCCTGTCCGCCGGACGCCCTCCGCAGCGGTGCGTCGATCGTCGCCCTCGGACCGGACGAGCGGCACACCGTCAGATGGGGCATCTCGCCATGGGAGAAGTGACCGAGGCCACGGGTCCTCGACCTCGCCGTCATCGGCCTGGCGATCACTCCGGAACCGGTGCCGATCGCCGCGTTCACCCTGATCCTCCCGGCGCGGAACGGCGTACGCCACGGTCCTGCCGTCCTGCTCACGTGGCTCGCACGCCTGGCTGTGGTACTCGGAGTCGTCCTCCTGTCCACCCGAGGCACGCCGCCCCGCTCGTGATGGAGCTTCGGACGACGTTCGCGTCCGCTCCGGCGGGAGCCGGACTCGCGCTGCTGCGCACCTGGTCGGCGGAACACGAGGACCAGGCGATCGTCACCCTGTCGCTGTCGCTGCTGCTCGGCCGCTGGCGGGTCGGCAAGAGCCGCCACCAGATCGTCCGGTGAACCGGCCTGCCGGAGCGGTGACGTGACGACGAACCAGATCCTCATCGGGACGGGCCTGATCCTGGTGCTCGCCGTCGGCTCGCAGATCCTGGCGAGCCGACTGCACATCCCCGCCCTGATCGTCCTGCTGCCCGTCGGCTTCACCGCAGGTGCGCTGACCAGCGATGTCGATCCCCAGCGACTGCTCGGCGCAGCCTTCTCGCCTCTGGTGTCGCTCGCCGTGGCGGTGATCCTCTACGACGCCGGTCTCGGGCTCGACCTGGCGAAGTTGAAGGGGCACATGCGCCGCGTCGTCATCCGGCTGATCTGGATCGGCGTGCTCCTCACCTGGGCGATCGGCACGCTCGTGTCGAAACCGCTGCTCGGCCTGGACTACGGAGCGGCCGTGATGCTCGGGGCCATCCTGGTGGTCTCGGGGCCGACTGTCGTGGGCCCGCTGCTCAGCTTCGTCCGCCCGACGGACCGGCTGCGGCACCTCCTGGTCTGGGAGGGCTCGCTGATCGATCCGGTGGGTGCGATCCTGGGCGCGCTCGTCTTCCACGCGGTCGACGCCAGTACCAGGGGTCGGTTCGGGAGCGGGGCGGCACACTTCCTGGGGAGTGTGGGCGTCGGCCTGGCCGGCGGGGCCGTCGGAGCGGTCCTGCTGTGGGCGCTGGTGCAGGGACTGCGGCTGGGCGAGGTGCTCGGGACCACCGCGCAGCTCGCCGTGGTGATCGGCGTGGCGGCGGTCTGCGACGTGCTCCGCGAAGACACCGGGCTGATCGCCGCGGTCGTGATGGGCCTGGCCGTCACCAACCTGCGACGCTTCGACTTCCCCGTGCGTCGGCCGTTCTTCGAGACACTGGTCACCCTGATCCTCGGGGTGCTCTTCGTCTCCATCTCGGCCACCGTGACACCGCAGTCGCTGCGGCACGTACTGCTCCCCGCGTTGGGACTGTCCGCCGTCCTGGTTGCCGTCGCCAGGCCGCTGGTGGCCCTGGTGTCCACGCTCGGCACTGACATTCCCCGAAAGGAGCGCGCCTTCCTCGGCTGGATGGCGCCGCGCGGCATCATCGCGGCATCAACCGCCTCGACCTTCTCGGCCGGCCTGGTCGGCAAGGGGATCGTTGGCGCCTCGAAGATCCTCCCGGCTACCTTCGTGGTCATCGTCGCCACGGTGACGCTCTACGGGCTGACCGCGACGCTCGTCGCCCGACGCCTGGGGGTCGTGCGCTCGGGCCGTTCCCGGCCGCTGCTGGTGGGCGGCGAGCCCTGGGTGGTCGACCTGGGCCTGGCCCTGAAAGCCGCTGGTCTTCAGGTGCTGCTGTGGGCCGGTCTCGAAGAACAGCGTGAGCGCATCGAACAAGCCGGACTCGAGCTGGCACCCGGAGAACTGCTGGCGGCAGCCACGGGGGAAGG
The DNA here is from genome assembly GCF_053612025.1 of Kitasatospora sp. NPDC054768. NCBI lineage: Bacteria > Bacillati > Actinomycetota > Actinomycetes > Kitasatosporales > Streptomycetaceae > Kitasatospora > Kitasatospora sp. NPDC054768. The sequence goes on along the minus strand of NZ_JBSHBN010000093.1, from coordinate 4,467 downwards.
CGCCGAGCTGGAGGGCATCACCGTGGTACTGCTTCTCACTGCCGAGGACGACTTCAACGCACTGGCGTCGGTGGTCCTGCGGGGGAGCGTGGACGGACCGGTCTACCGGATCGGGCCTCCAGCCGCCAGCCACGGCGTCGTCGCCCCGTTCCTGGGCGGTGACATCCTGTTCGGTGCCGGGCTCACCAGGCCTCGGCTGATGCGCCGGTACGGCGCCGGGGCCGACGTCGTGGCGCAACCGGTGAACGGCGCGACGCCGCCAGGGCACGACGCCCTGTTCGTGGTGCGCACCGACGGCCGCCTGGTTCCGGTCACCGAACACGACATCCCCTCTCCGCAGACGGGAGATACCGTCGTGGTCCTCGGCCCGGCCCCCGCCGGCCGTGCGGAACGGATCTGAGCTTCGGTCGGTCCAGCAGGCGGGTTCAGCCGGCCCAGCCGCTCCGGGGAGGAGAAGAGCTCGCGGCCGCGCATCGGCACGAGCGCCGTGGGACCGGGCGCTCGTCGGCTCCATGGCCGAACTGCGCACCGGGGTGGTCGAGGAGGAGGTTGCCGGCCTTCTCCTCGACGACGTGGCGGAGTACCGTCACGGATGGAATGACAGGCTGTTCGACGGGCCGAGGGCTATCACCAGCGCTTCGGCCTCGTCCACGTCGACTTCGCGACCCAACGACGCACCCCGAAGGCCTCGTACACCTGGTACCGCGACCTGATCGCCACGTACCGGGCCCGGCGTTCGGGGTGGTCGGCTTCCGGTCGGTGCGGGTGGTTCAGTCGGCTTCTGGGCGCGGTTCCACCGTCATGAGGAGGTTGTCGGGGTGGTTGGTGCTGGTCATGACGCCCCGGACCCGTGCTCCCGGGGCGGGCGTCAGCCGCCAGCGGCTCGCCACGGTCGCGGCCACGGTCAGCATCTCGGTGCGCGCGAAGGACTCCCCGATGCACAGGTGGTGGCCGGCGCCGAAGGGGACGAACGCGCCGCGCGGGGCGGGGGGCCGGTCGGGCAGCCAGCGGTCGGGGTCGAAGCGCAGGGGGTGGGGGAAGTGGCGGGGATTCCGGTGGAGGACGAGGGCGCTGAAGATGAACTCGGTGCCTTCGCGGAAGCGGTAGCCGCCGAGTTCGACGTCGGTGATCGCGCGGCGGATCGTGATGCCTCCGGGGTTGCGCATCCGAAGGGCCTCGTCGACGACGCGACGGGTGTGGCCGAGCCGGGGCAACTGGTCGGCGGTGAGGGGGAGTACGGCGTGGTCGTGCAGCTCCTGGTGGAGTCGCCGGTCGAGGTGCGGGTGCCGGCCCAGTTCGTGGAAGAGCCAGGCGAGCCCGCCGGCGGCGGTCTCGGTGCCGGCCACCAGCAGGGTGATGAGTTCGTCGTGGAGCTGACGGTCGGTCATGGCCGCGCCGCTGTCGGCGTCCCGGGCCTGCAGGAGCATCGACAGCAGGTCCGGTCGCCCGCTCGCGTGGTCGGCGCGGTCGGCGTGGATCAGGTGGTCGATGGCGCGGCGCAGCCGGTCGTGGGCGTCGGCGAGGCGGCGGTTGCCCGGTGTGGGGAGCCGGTGCCACAGGTTCGTGGGGTCCAGCACCCGGGTGTACATGCCGTGCAGGACGACGGGCATGGCGTGGCGGATCTCGGCGGCGGCGGAGGCGTCGAGGGAGGTGGAGAACAGCGTCGAGGTGACGATGGCGAGGGACAGTTCCAGCATCTGCCGGGTGACGTCGACCACCTGGCCGGGCCGCCAGGAGTCGGCGCGCTCGGCGGCCAGTCGCGCCATGGTGTCGACGTAGTGGGCGATCTGCTGGTGGTGGAACGCCGGTTGCACCAGGCGCCGTTGGCGGAGGTGGAAGGCCCCTTCGGAGGTGGCAAGTCCGTTCCCGAGGTAGGGGCGGAGCTTGTCGAAGGAGCGGCCCTTGGCGTAGTTCGCCGCTTCGGTGACCAGTACGCGGTGGACCAGGTCGGGGCCGGTCAGCACATAGCTGGGTTTCGGGCCGAGGTGGGTGGCCACGATCGGGTCGTAGGCGGTGAGGCTGTCGAGGAACTCCAGCGGACGCCGCCACAGTGCGAGCGCGTGGCCGATCAGCGGGAGCCGTCCGGGTGCGACGGGAGGGGCCGGTGGTCGGCTGGCGGTGGGCATCGTCGTTCCTCCGGTGAGGGGTCGGGACCCAGTCTGCGGTCCGGCGCACCACCTGCGCACCCTTCGCACCGGGGCGCGCTGGTGGACTTCGCGGCGCACGGAAGCGGATTCACACCTTGTCCGTACAACTTGATGCGTTCGTCTGCCGTACGGCGGCCGGTCATGAACGGGCCGCCGGTTGGTACCCCGCGCGCGCTGTCCTTGGGGGCGCCGTCCTCCACCCTCCTGACATGCTGAGGTCAATCCACCCATGGCAGAGCTGAATCGTCGTCGCTTCCTCCAACTCGCCGGTGCCACCGTCGCGTTCTCGTCGCTTTCGCAGAGCATCGCGCGCGCCGCGTCCATCGCCCCGCAGGGGAGCACCGGCACCCTCCAGGACGTCGAGCACATCGTCGTGCTGATGCAGGAGAACCGTTCGTTCGACCACTACTTCGGGGCGCTGAAGGGCGTCCGGGGCTTCGGCGACCCCCGCCCGGTCACCCTGCCGAGCGGCAGCTCGGTGTGGCACCAGACGGACGGCCTCAAGCGGGAGGTGCTGCCGTTCCGGCCCCAGGTCAGCGACCTCGGGATGCAGTTCGTCCAGGACCTCAACCACGACTGGGCCGGCGGCCACAAGGCCTTCAACAGCGGCAAGTACGACCAGTGGGTACCCGCCAAGACGGCCACCACGATGGCCTACCTGACCCGCCAGGACATCCCCTTCCACTACGCGCTCGCCGACGCCTTCACCATCTGCGACGCCTACCACTGCTCGTTCATCGGCTCCACCGACCCGAACCGCTACTACATGTGGACGGGCTGCACCGGCAACGGGGTCGCCGGCAACGGTCCGGTCCTCGGCAACCAGGAGGCCGGCTACAGCTGGACGACCTACCCCGAGCGGCTGGAGAAGGCCGGGATCTCCTGGAAGATCTACCAGGACGTCGGCGACGGACTGGACGCGGCCGGTTCGTGGGGCTGGATCGGCGACGCGTACCGCGGGAACTACGGCGACAACTCGCTGCTCTACTTCAACAACTACCGCAACGCCAAGCCGGGCGACCCGCTGTACGACAAGGCCCGCACCGGCACCAACGCCAAGGCCGGCGACGGCCTGTTCGACCACCTGCGGCGCGACGTGCAGGCCGGCACCCTGCCGAAGATCTCCTGGATCGCCGCCCCCGAGGCCTTCACCGAGCACCCCAACTGGCCCGCCAATTACGGCGCCTGGTACGTCTCCCAGGTGCTGGACGCGCTGACGTCCAACCCCGACGTGTGGGCCAGGACGGCGCTGTTCATCACCTACGACGAGAACGACGGCTTCTTCGACCACGTCGTGCCGCCGTTCCCGCCCTCCTCCGCCTCGCAGGGCCTGTCGACCGTGGCGACCACCGCCGACTGGTTCGGCGGCGGCGTCGGCTACTCGGCCGGACCGTACGGGCTCGGCCAGCGGGTCCCGATGCTGGTCGTCTCGCCCTGGAGCACCGGCGGCTACAGCTGCTCGGAGACCTTCGACCACACCTCGATCATCCGCTTCATGGAGCGCCGCTTCGGCGTCCAGGAGCCCAACATCTCGCCCTGGCGGCGCGCCATCTGCGGCGACCTGACCTCCGCCTTCGACTTCAGCGCGTCGAACACGACCGCGGCGGCGCTCCCCTCGACGGCCGGCTACGCCCCGGCGGACCGCAACCGCCACCCGGACTACGTGCCCACCCCGCCCGCCACCGGCACCATGCCGAAGCAGGAGGCGGGCGCGAAGCCCACCCGCCCGCTGGCCTACGCGCCGTACGTGGACGGGGCGGCCGACACCGCGGCGGGCAAGTACCGCCTCACCTTCAGCGCGGGCGCGGCGGCGGGCGCCCAGTTCCTGGTGACCTCGCCCAACCGCACCGACGGTCCGTGGACGTACACCACGGAGGCGGGCCGGACGATCGCGGACGCCTGGAACACCACGTACTCCAAGGGCGTCACGGACCTCACCGTGTTCGGCCCCAACGGCTTCCTGCGCCGCTTCCGCAACCCCGGCAAGACCGCCGGGCCCGAGGTCACCGCCCGCCACAACGCGACCACCGGCAACCTCGACCTCACCCTCACCAACGCGGGCGCCGCGGACGTCGTGCTGACCCTCACCAACGCCTACGGCGGCACGCCGCAGGCCCTCACCGTCCGCCGGGGCGCGACCGTCACGTGCACCGTCGACCTGAGCGCCTGCCGCAACTGGTACGACGTGACCGTCACTTCGGGCGCGACCGCCGACTTCGTACGCCGCCTCGCCGGCCACGTCGAGACCGGCGCCCCCGGCCTCTCCGACCCTGGCATCGTCACCTACTGACGGCACCGCGCACAGCGCCGCCCCGGGCAC